>CAZBPK010000030.1:0-6201 GCA_964493765.1 uncultured Bacteroidia bacterium
ACCACACTCAATGAGTTATGAAGAGTTAGGAAATCACATGGATATTATTCACGAGTGTGAAAGAAAGGGTATAAGAAATCTTTCAGAATTAGAAACCATAAAAATTTACAGAATTATTAATTCAATTAATTCAAAATTAAATTTGAGTTTGAATTAATTTGTATAATAAATAAATCTTTTGTAATTTTGCAACCGCAAATTTTTGCGGTTTTTTTTATCATAAAGATTGAATTAATCAAACAATATAAGTTATATGAATAAGACATACAATAAAAGACCTGTAGTGAAAACTGGTAGCAAAACAAGAGAGGGAAGAGGTTTTAGTTCTACTGAATTAAAACAAGCTGGTTTAACAATCTTTGATGCAAAAAGAATAGGTATTTACTTAGATTTAAGAAGAAAATCTTCTAATGCTCAAAATGTTGAGTATTTAAAAACTATTGAACTTAAAAAGAAATCTTAAATGAATTTCGGTTCTAATGAAAAAATCATTCATCAAATAATCAATGGAATTTTAGAAAAAAAAGGATTTGATATTGTTGTAATTGATTTGAGTAAGATAACATCAGCAATTGCTAAATATTTTGTGATTTGTTCAGGAAATTCTGATACACAAACAAAAGCAATCGCTGATTCAGTGGAAGATACGGTTAAAAAAAATCTCGGAGAAAGAATTTGGCATTCAGAGGGAAAATCCTCTGGTGAATGGATTCTTTTAGATTATATAGATGTTTTAGTACATGTTTTTCTTCCAAATTCAAGAGAGTTTTACAAACTTGAAGAACTTTGGGGTGATGCAAAAATTTATAAAATAGATTCAAAATGAAAAATATATTTCAGTTTTTAATCCTGATATTAATCCTTAATGCTTGTAATTCAAGTGTTTCAGAAGAAACACAAAAGCAAATAAACCAAGAAATTAAAACTTGGAATAACAATAAAACCAATTTAATCAATTTAGATAATGAGATTACTAACAGTAATGATTTATTTAAAAAAATTCTACAAGATTCTTTAGGTGAACAAGGCATTAAGTTAATGGAAAAAGATAGTCTTTCCAATGAAAGAATTAAGTCCTTAAATAATGATTATCAAAACCTAAAAACAGATTATTCTAACTTAATGGCTAATTATAACACATTACTTAAAGAAACACAAGATTGGTCAAGTAAATTATCCCAAACTAAACAATCAACTGATGAAGTAAATGAAGAATGGGAATCAAAGCAAAGACAAATTCAGGAAATTTTATCTCAGAAAGAGGCTTATGAACAAGCACTTAATGCTTTAAAAATGAATTATTCACAAGCTGTATCAGAAATAAAGAAAAAAATTAGTAAAAAATAATTTGGAATACGATTTTAAATTTGTAATTTTGCGTTCCTAATTAAAATTAAGCGGGTGTGGCGAAATTGGTAGACGCATTAGACTTAGGATCTAACGGGCAACCATGGGGGTTCGAGTCCCTCCACCCGCACAAATAAATTCATTACCTTGGAAATTTTAGTTGAAGATTTACCCAAAAACGCGGTATCTATTAAATTTACATTAACTCCTGATAGTTATCAAGCTGATTTTAAAAAACAAATTAATACATACGCTAAACAAGCGGTTTTGCCTGGTTTTAGACAAGGTACAGTTCCTCCAGATTTAATCAAAGCTAAGTATGGGCAATCACTTCTTTATGATATTGTAAACAAAAAAGTATCAGAAGAGCTTCAAAAAACCATTGAAGAAAATAAATATGAATTAATTGCTAGACCCTTATTAAAAAATTCTGACTTAAAAAATCTTAAGCCCAATGAAGATTTTACTTTTGAATTTCATTTAGCTTTATTTCCAAATGTAGAGATTGATTACTCCAAAATTTCTTCGCTTGAAGATTTTAATATTGAAATATCTGATAAAGATATTGAAGACCAAATCAAATATATCCAAAGAAATGAAGGTAAAGCAACTGAAGTTCTAGAAATCACGGATTTACAAAATCAATTATATAAAATTCAAGGAAAATTTACCGAAATTGATAATAACGGTGTTGAAGTAACAAATGGTTATCATACAGAATTAATCATTTACTCCGATACTGAAAAAATTATTCCTTATTTAAAAAATGGATTGAAAATCGGTGACGAAATCAAAATTCCTTTTTCTGAATATTTTGATTCCCCTAAAGATGCTTCTATAGTTTTAAAAATATCTCCTGATAAAATTGCTGAACTTTACGAAAAAAAATTTGTTTTTGAAATTAAAAATATTTGGTCAGTAACTATATTAGACAGAGAAACTGAATTATTCCAAAGAATATTCAAAAATCCTGAAATTACCTATGAAAAAGGACTAGAGGATTTTAAACAGTTATTTCAAAAAGATTTGAATGAAATGACTAAAAATTATAAAAAACAAATTATAGAAAAACAATTATTAGAGAATTTTGATTTTGAAATCAACGAGGACATTGTGGCATACTCTATAATGGCTGATTATCAGTTTCAAAGTATAGAAGAATTGCATTATAGATTTCCTAATTATTTAAAAAGCACTAAATTAGAAATTTTAAAACAAAAACTTTTTAAAGACAATCCTGAATTAGGGGTTTCTGTTAAAGATGTTGCAAAAAAAGTTGAGACAGATTTCAAATCTTTATTCAAATTTAACCAGAATGAAGAGGCTGAAGTTGAAAAAGAAAAAGATGTTCAAGAATTAAGCCCATTATCTGATGTTGAAAATGATGCAACAGAAAATTACATCAAATCTATCACCAAACAAGTTATGCAAGATAAAAATTTTGTAAACAAAAAAATGATAGAAATGGAAGATGAAAACATAATCAACTTTTTTGAAGGAAAAGTTGGAACTACTTCAAAAAATGTAAATGTAAAAGAGTTTTTTGAAACAATAAATGCGTTATAATTGCAAAAAAATTTAACTAATTATGAATTACTCCAAAGAATTTCAAGAATACGCTAATAAGCATTTAGGAATCAGTAGTTTAACTATTCATGACTATATTTCTGAACAAAACTATAATTTTAGAAATTTAACTCCAAATATTATTGAAGAGAGGCAATTAAATGTAATTGCTATGGATGTTTTCTCTCGTTTAATGATGGATAGAATTATTTTTCTTGGACAAGGTATTTATGATACCGTTGCAAATATAATTGTTGCTCAACTTCTTTTCTTAGAATCTGTTGATGCTAAAAGAGATATTTTTATCTACATTAATTCTCCTGGTGGTTCTGTTTATGCTGGTTTAGGAATTTATGATGTTATGCAGCACATTAAACCAGATGTTAATACAGTATGCACTGGAATGGCTGCCTCTATGGGTGCTGTTTTATTATGTGCAGGCGCAAAAGGAAAACGTTCTGGATTGCCTCATTCTCGTGTAATGATTCACCAACCTCTCGGTGGAGCTCAGGGCCAAGCTACTGAAATTGAAATCATGCACCGTGAAATTCAAAAATTAAAGAAAGAGTTATACGAAATTATTTCTGCTCATACAGGTCAACCTTTTGATAAAATTTGGGCTGATTCTGAAAGAGATTATTGGATGATTGCGAGTGAAGCGAAAGAATACGGTTTAATTGACGAAGTTCTATTACCTAATCACAAATCATAATCCTTGAGCAAGAAAAAAATTGATAATCAGTGTTCTTTCTGTGGAAGAACCAATTTGAATATTCCTATAATTTCAGGTAATAACGATGCTTATATTTGCATGGATTGCGTGGTTTATGCAAATGATTTAATCAAAAAAAACTTTCTCAAAAGTACTGATACTAATTTTATACCTGATTTTCAATCAATTACTCCATCAAAACTCAAAAAATATTTAGATGATTATGTAATTGGTCAAGATGATGCTAAAAAGACAATAAGCGTAGCTGTTTATAATCATTATAAACGTTTAAAAACCAATTTATCTTCTAATTCAGAAGTTGAGTTAGAAAAAAGTAATATTTTACTACTGGGTCCCACAGGAACTGGCAAAACTCTTATTGCTAAAACCATTGCCAAATTTTTAGATGTTCCTTTTGCAATCGCTGACGCAACTACTTTAACAGAAGCAGGTTATGTGGGTGAAGATGTTGAAAATGTTATAGTTAAATTAGTTCAAGCTGCTGAATACAAATTAGATAAAGCCCAAATGGGTATTATTTATATTGATGAAATTGATAAAATTGCTCGCAAATCTGAATCTACTTCAATTACTAGAGATGTTAGCGGTGAAGGGGTACAACAAGCATTATTAAAAATCATTGAAGGTACTATTGCAAATATCCCTCCTAAAGGTGGAAGAAAACATCCTGAACAAGATTTTCTAAAAGTTAATACTCAAAATATTTTATTTATTTGCGGCGGTGCATTTGAGGGAATTGAAAAAATTATTCAAAGAAGAGTTAATAAATCTTCTGTAGGATTTAAGTCGGAAATAAAAAATCAGGATTCTAATGTTTTACAATATATTTCCTCTGACGATCTTAGAAAATTTGGGCTCATTCCTGAATTAATTGGACGTTTACCCGTGATTACTTACATGAATCCTCTTGATGAAAAAGCGTATAAACAAATTCTCACTGAACCCAAAAACTCTATTGTAAAGCAATATAAACATTTATTTGAAATGGAAGGCAAAGAATTAATTTTTACAGATGAAGCCTTAAATTATATTGTAAATAAAGCTGTCAAATTAGAATTGGGCGCAAGAGGGTTACGTTCTATTTTAGACAAAATGCTCTTAGACACCATGTTTGAGCTTCCTGAAATTAAGCAAAATCAAATAATTATTGATGATATATTTGTCAATAAATTGGAAAAACTCAATTAATTTTCTTTTAATCAACAATTTTCATAAGTAAATTAGGGCGTGTCCCTTGCTACGCTGCAGGTCGGGCTTGCTTTGGGCTTCGCTTTCGCTTCGGCAATCCTTTGGCTGCTCAAATTTCGCAGCCAAAGGCAGTGCTAAACCCTCCACATCACTCACGCATATCTTGCAATTAAATTGCAAGTTGTTGTATAGACTAAGATCACATTCGATATTTCTATCCATTATTCTATTCTATCCAACAAATTCTACAGCCGATAAATGCTAATATGTTAATGATTCTGAAAATAGGTTTTCTATCAATTCACAATAATAAATTTCTTACATAAAAAAACCACCCCAATTGGGGCGGTTTTAATTGATTACTTCACTTAGTTCACTTAGTTTACTTAGTTTACTATCTCAATAACGTTATAGTTCCTGTTCTTTTGATAAGCTGGTTATCTAATGTTCTTGCCTTAACATGATAGGTATATACTCCCTCGGGACATGGCTGACCATTAAAGGTTCCATCCCAGAATACTCCTTTCGTTTGGTTTACATATACAGGCTTGCCCCAGCGGTCATAGATCTCTGTTTCTAAGGCTTGTATTCCTATATACTTAATCTCAAAAAATTCATTTACTCCATCATCATTCGGTGTAAATCCACTCGGTATCCATAACGTCCATTTATCACTTACTTCTATAGGTCCATAGCTCACACTATCCCAGCATCCTGCATCATTATACACATATAACATAGGATAATACACTCCCGGTTCATAGGTATGTGTTACACCTGTTAAACTGTTAGTCCTTAAAGTATCTCCATCTCCAAAATGCCATACATAAACGGTACCATTTTGAGAAGTATTGATAAACTCATATTCATGACTTAATCCGCTGATAACCGTATCTTTGGGTGGATTCGTATAGAAACTCGCTATGGGATTGTCTGATACACTTACAGGTACGCTTACTCTACTGGATGTACAATTTCCACTGAAATATTCCACAAAGAATAAGGTATCATTCGTTAAAGGACTTGTCAATAAACTATTTCCATTTCTAATGAAGTTTCCATTGACATCATACCATGCCGCTGTTACGCCAGGTACAACTCCCAAGTTAATAAATGCGGATTGACCTACACATACTGTTATCGGTGCTTCTGGTGTTGGTGTTACAACTACGGTTACTGATACTCTTTCGGAAGTACATTGACCTACTACATTCTCTACATAATATATAGTCGTTTGGTTTAAAACTGGAGTCGTATAACTTAATCCCGTTTGAATGGGAGTTGTGCTAGTAACATTATCATACCATAATACGGTTCCTGTTCCTGTTCCAGTTAAAGTAGTTGAATTTCCACTACAAATTGTAGTT
>CAZBPK010000031.1:0-6404 GCA_964493765.1 uncultured Bacteroidia bacterium
ATCCTCTTTTTTGTATTGTTCTGCGAGATAGTTTCTAAATCGCATCAAATCAATGTAATTCCTTGCTTTTTGAATTTCAATTAATACTTTCTTGCTTTCTCCTTTTTCGGTTTTGATGGTGGCAATAAAATCTAAACGAAATACGGCTAACCTCGCCAATTCATCTACATAGGTAAATTCTTGAGGTTTAACTTCCACTTTTTCAATATTTTCTTCTAAAAGAGTGCCAATAAAAAACTTCGCAACTCTTTCATTTTCCATCATTCTTTTAAAAACTACGTCATAAATCGGATTAGCAATAATCATAACGCAAAGATAATGAAAATCCTCATGATTTTATACAATAAAGGCTCAATCCCCAAAATCTATTCACCACTCAAAACTCCCCAACAAGATGTTGGGGATACTTTCACTCCCCCAACAAGGATGTTGGGAATACTTTGATTTCCCCAACAAGGATGTTAGGTATACTCTCAACTCCCCAACAAGGATGTTAGGGATACCTTCACTTAAAACTAATCACTACTTCATTACCGTAACCGTGCCTACACGCTCCACTATATTACCATCACGCTTTCTTACCTTTAAACGATATACATACACTCCCTCCGACACAAATCCTTTTTCCGTTTTTCCCAACCACACACAAGTCTCGCTTCCCTCGCATCTAAATATCGGCTGAGTATCTCGATTAAATATCTCCAAACTGTGCCATACACAATTCCTACAAACATAATTAAATACATCATTTAAACCATCTTTATTCGGTGTAAATGCATTCGGTATCCATAACTCATCACAATCCAAAACCACTATTGTATTAGGATAAAACCATGTCGTATCAAACGTAGTATTTGCAGCGTGTAACCACAAACGATATTCACCAGAACGCTCAAAACTTACTAAATTTTGCCTAATATCCTTTACGCCTTGAAGCGGTTCTACACTGTACCACAACGTATCGTAATTGCTCGTACCGTTATAAACTACTTTTAACGTATCAAACACACAGAGAGTATCTTTTAAAGAAACATCTGGATAGATACAATCGGGTACTATCACTGGACTTGTAAACCTACTTACAAACGTATCCAATTTTAATATTTGGGTTACATAATACACACCCGGTTGTGCATAAGTATGAGTATTAGACGTAGTAAGCGGAGAACCATCTCCATAATCATACATTAAACTATCATAACCTCCGCAATGCTTATCCAATATCGTAACCGTTTGATTACAACTGCTTTGTGAAGTAAAGTCTGCTTTGGAACAAAAAGGAACATCTATCCATTTTTCTAAAGTATCTTTTAAAAACTGACCCGGAGGCAAATGCTCTCCATAATCATAAGGATTGAGAATTTGCAAAGTAACCTTATACCGCCCCGGACGTGCATATGCATGTGTAACCGTTTGAAACGTATCCACTTTATTCAAAAGTTCTGCATGCTGAGTGACCCACAATGTATCCGATACCGTGCCATCGCCAAAATCCCATATACGATAAAAATGACAACACGACGTATCCGTAAAAGCGATACGCTGACCTCCATAACAAGTATCATTACAAGCAAGCAACTGATGCTTAAAGCCTATTTCCAACTCAGGACGTAAATCATGGGGAGTGTAATTAGTGAATAAGACATCACCCCAAAAACGTTTATCCCTAATAGTAAATTTCCTAAAGTTTTTTGTATTCAAATCATATTTATATATATCTGAATATACCTCACCATTATCTAAATTTCTATTTCCATGCATTAAAAGGTAAAATAAACTATCAGAATGCATAGGATTTATGAGTCCAATAGCTAGCCCGTAAATAGTGTCAATTATAATTAAACTGTCATTCAATAAATTATAATGAGAAATAATTTCTTCAAAAGTGTCTAAATTCATTTTTCGATGAGCTGAAATAATACCATTTTTACTCAAGCCGATAGCAGTACCAAACCATTCAGATTTAGTTAATTTAGTTATAATTGAATCAATAATTAAATCAGCGTTTTTTCTATTAAAACTTAATTTCATAACACCATTATCTCTTCTTTGTAGATAAGGAGCAAAGTATGCGAAGCCAAAATTGGAATTAAATAGCAAAATCGCATAATAATAAAAAATATCTATATCAATATCAGCTGTAAAAAAAATTTCATTATTGATTTTATAAATACTTTCTGGAGTTATGATGAATTTGTGTAAAATAATTGTATCACCCTTAATGTTACTTTTAATTTTACTTTCAAAAAAATAATAGTTAAAATCTCTCCCATTAGCATGTCGTATTGCATTTTGAGCCTCATAAATCTTACCCTTAAATAACAAATTATTTTTAATAATTACATTATCATCTACAATTTTATTAAAATTTATTTCTTGTGAACTATTTGTAAGTAAAAAGTAATCATTATCAATGCTTAAGAATAAAGATCCTTGCGCAATTGTTGGGGAAAGAATATAATTGTTAGGAAGACTAGTAACTGCAATACCTTTAAATTCACTTTCAATTAATATGTGATTTCCATTAAACAGATTTATACCATCAGTATAATATTTTAAGTTTCCAAATTTATCACAAATCGCTGCTGTACCCTCATTTAGCGATTGCGGAATAATAGTATCGTTAAATTGGGGTGGAGCGGGTATCAAAGACAAATTACTCTTTTCTATATAAAAAGTATCTTGATCAAACCTAATTAAAACACTATCCGCAAAACAAAAAATAGAATTACGTTTTTGTGAATAAAGAAAAAAGTTCACAAATATTATTGGAAATAATATAAAAATTCTCATATTTTATTTTTTTTTAAAAAAAGGGTTACCTTTTATGGATAACCCTTTCAATAAAATTTATTGTTTTACAATTTTATGTACCAAAACTAAACCTTTATCATCATAGAGTTTTAGGATATAAACTCCATCATTTAATTCCGAAATATCTACATAGTCTTGGCAAATTTTAAGTTTTTTACCAAGCATATCGTAAATTTCTGCATATTTCCATTCCATTCCTTCAATGTTGATTGTTCCTTCAGTAGGATTAGGATAAATATACACTTGATGAGCAATTTCTTCTTCTACAAAAGTAACGGTAGAAGGTCTTTGGAGCTGTTCGGTATTGACTTCTATTGCAGGTACCCATACTCCAGCATGTTGTTGAGGATTAGGATTTTGTAATAACTCCACAAAGGCGGCTAAATATTTATGTATGCCCTCTTCAAAAGGCTGATGTGCAATTTGTTGTATATCCAAACTATCCTGTGCTGTCCATTGTTGTTTTCTTATGATTTGTTTTAATTTTTTGTAACGTACTTCCACAGTAGTAGTAGGAACCGTTTGATTCAAAATTTGGTTACTTAATGCAGTATCGGTCGTAGTATATTTTTGTGCTAAAGCAAATGCATAAATATTATGATTTTGATAATCTTGGTAAAACTGGGCATAAATAGGATCCTGTAAAAGGGAAGTATCCGCTATAATTTCCGCCATCAATTTGAGTTTATTTTCCCAATCTTTATCCGTTAATATAGGCTCAATAGCAACTTCGTGATTTAAAGCTTTATTTCCTGTTTGAGAACCACATGTAAAAGGTGTACTAATTGATGTTAATTGGGGTTTTAAAGGATACATTCCTTGATTATTACTAGGGTATTCAGTCCAACCACCAGAAGTAAGATTACGGTAATAGTAAAAAGCATAAGGTACCGCTACACTATCAGATAATTGGGTTACATTGGGAGGAGAGCCTGAAGCTAAAGAATGCACGTTTACATTTCTAAATCTATTCATGGTAGGATATTGATTGAAAAAGAAATTATTTCCAATTAAACTACTACCATTATCTTTAAAAACCATAGCAGTATTTACTTTATCAAAATTATTACAAGCGTACTTAGGACCGGCTACTGATTTGCCTAATAAAGAAATACCATTATAAAGTTTACTTTTAAAGGTATTATTGAAAACGATGAGGTTATCAGTTTCTTCAGCAAAAATACCATGAGTTTGATTGTCCAGGCTAGATGATTGGCTACTTAAAGTATTGGTGTAAACCCAAGGATAGGAACAACTCATCAAATTAACAGCACCTCTTGAAAGATTGGCAAAAGGAGAAGTTATTCCTGATAAATTGATGGTATTTTCATAAATTTCAGGATTATTCAATTGAAATAAATGAATACCTGTTCCTACTCCACCCATAGAATTGTTAAAGATTTTTACAGCATTGGGTACAGCATTTGCAAAATCAGTTTCAAAAATTCCAATTCCTAATGCATTATTTAAAACATTGGTATTCAAAGTACAATTTTTGATTTCTGCTTGTATAGCTTCACCCAAAATATAAACTCCGGCTATTTTCATTCTTTTATGTTTATCATTGTCAAAATTAAAAATTCCTATACCTTCTGCTACGATACCGAAATGTAAATCTTCAAAATTATTGTTATTTGTTGTTAAATTTGAATTTGTTAATCTAATTCCGATTGTTAAAGAATCGATGGGGTTTTTAAAATTATTACCATTACAAACTCCTGTAGCGTCGACTCCATGTACTCCTTGATAACAGTTTAAAAAGTTATTATTCAATACCGTAAAATTTATAGCTCCTTTTTGTAATATTGCTTGTGAATTCTGCACATTAAAACCTTCAAAACTATTTCTATTGTTATTGTTTCCTAATAAAGGACCTATCAAGACATCATTTCCATAATTCAAAATGCCAGTTATAGGTAGTGTATAATTTTCAAATCCATAAAATTTAGACCTTATGATATTCAAACCATTATTTGCATAATTGGTAATTGAAGTTAAATTATTTTTAAATACAGCACGATTTGCTACTAATCTATTATTTCCTCTAATCACAATTCCACGTTTGGCTAACTCAATATAATCGTCAATAGTATTGTTATTGTTAATGGTGAGAACTTTATTATTGCCCACCATTTCAATAGCATCCCAAAAGTAAGTAGGAATAGATTGTGGACATATCGTTATAGTAGTGTTGTTTAATGTAAGATGGTCATAAAATCTTAAAAGAGCATTATTACCCATATAAATTTCACAATTATTAAAGGTAAAACGGGGATATATATCTACCGTACCCAAAAAACGAATTTTTTTGTTTGTGAAAGTGGTGGGTACCGTAGGAACATTAAAATTAGTAAAGGTGATGTCCGGATTATTACAACAATTTTCAGTTAACCTCGGATAAACTTGAGTATAGGTAGCTTTATTTCCACATGCGTCAGTAATATTGATGATGATTTTATAAAAGCTTGAAAAAAGTTGATTTAAACAAGTAATAATAGGGAAATTTAAGGTTTGAGATATAAACTGAGTTGTGCATGGATTGTTATTTTCTGTAACAATAATTTCAACATCGTAGGGAGGTGTACCAGAAAATCCGCCTGTTTCAACCTGAACAAACCACATTTTTTGACAAATATAATCAATATAAAGTCCAGAAATATCAAAAGGATTCTGTTCTAGGTACAATTCAAAATCATCTAATGCTACAGAAAATCGGTTTCTTCCTAATGCTTGTAAGCCGTCATTACTGATATAAAATACCAATTCTTTAGCATTTCCTGTAAAATTGATTGGAACAGTGAAAAGCAATTCATAAGTTTCATAATCATTATTAGATGTGCCCGGATTTAATGTAACTTCACCAATAGGAAAAGATTTTATAACTAAACTGTTACTCGTGCAAGTAAAATGTGGAGGTAAGTTTTGAATTAGGGTAGGTATTTGAGGTTGCAAATTGGAGCAACCAGTAGGCGGTGTTTCTGTACCAAAAATATTAATTTTACAACTAACACCACAAAGTTCATTCGCTTTAAATCTTAATCTGTATTTTGCCCCAGGAACAAGTTGAACATCATTGTATAAAGGCATTCTAAAGGCTTCCATGAGTCCAGCGGTTGTTACCAAACCCACAGCTTTTGGATAGGAAAAAGGCTCCCAACCTATTCCATAACTTAAATCACAACCAGTATCACCATTGTTCTGAAACTCAGCATCATCAGGAGTAATTTCAGAAACACTGCCCGAAAAACTCGTAACCCACCCCATACAACATACATCTTGCCCACAAAATGAGGCTACAGCTTGAGGTAACAAATTTCCTGAGCCTCCTGAATAACAATCGTATTGTACACTATCTAAATTCCAAAATGGAAACAAATTTTGACCACAAATACTCCCTGCTCCAAGATTCGGGGGATTTAATGCGGTAATAGTTGGATTGGAAGGTCCCTGTCCCCATACATAATTACTAAAATTTATCATTCCGAGCATAAACAGTAAAGTTATAAAACTTAAATATTCGTTTATAACTCGTTGATTTTCAATACATTGCGTATTGTGTGTGTGTGTAAAACACTAAACACTTCTCTTTT
>CAZBPK010000032.1:0-56279 GCA_964493765.1 uncultured Bacteroidia bacterium
AAGAAGAACGTTTAAAATTAATAGAAACTGCGAGGTTTTTGAAAACGTTAAATATTGATATTGAAGTTATTGCGAATAAAACAGGTTTAACAAAACAAGAAATTGAGAATTTATAATGTTTAGTAAGCGTGAGGGATGCGTTGGGCACGTAGTGGCACTGCCTTTTGACACTTTTGAAAAAAGTGGAAAAAGGATTGCCGAAGCGATAGCGAAGCCCGAAGCAGCCCGACCCGCAGCGTAGCAAGGGACACGCCCAAAATAATTATCTTTTAGTCCAAATCTTTATTCTTCTTTAAAGTTATATCATGGTATGCAATGTTAAATGCGGTACCAAAAATTAAATGAGCAATTTTCAATGTCTTGTCGTACATAATTTTATCGGAAGTATCCGTAACTTTGTGATAATCATCATGTAAACCTGAAAAATAAAAAATTACGGGGATATTTTTTTTTGCAAAGTTGTAATGGTCAGAACGGTAGTATAAACGAAGTTTGTCGGTTTTGGAATTGTAATCGTAATCTAGTGTAAGGTTTACATGTTTTAAGTTAATATTTTCGTTAATTTCATGTAAATCATTGCTGATAAAATTAGAACCAATAATGTAAACATAATCTTTTTGATTAAGCTTTTGATGTTTATCATCAACGCGCCCAATCATATCCACGTTTAAATCGGTAATTACATTTTGAAGATTAATTGGAGGGTTATCGGTAAAAAATTCTGAACCAATTAAGCCTTTTTCTTCAGCGGAAAAAAATAAAATGATAATGCTTCTACGAGCAGGGAAGCCGTCTTTTTTGAGTTTAGAAAAAATTCTTGCAAGCTCTAAGAGAGTAGAGGTACCAGAGCCATTATCGTCAGCTCCGTTATAAACTCCGTCCTTTCCTAAACCGAGATGGTCATAATGAGCAGATAAAATGACGTATTCATGAGCTAAATCTGTTCCTTTCAACAAACCTGCTACATTAAAGGATTTTCTGGGATTTAATTTCCCAAAAGAAAAATATTGAAAAAAAGATTTTTGGTTTGCAGAATCTAAAAATAAAGGTTCAAAACCTAAAGCTTGAAGATGAGATTTTAAATAAAGACCTGCAACAAATTGTCCTTTTTCACCACTTTCTCTACCTTCTAACCAATCATGAGCTAAAAACTCTAAATGAGATTTTATGGTTTGAGTATCAATTTGTGATAAATAAATAGGTAATAAAACATCAGGAGTTTGAGCAAATGAATGTTGAGTCCAATAAGAAATCGTAAAAATTAGGATTTTGAATACCATTTTTTTCATAACTAAATCATTTCTTGAATTTCACTTAAAGCATTTTGGTAAGATTCTGTCTCTGAATAAATTTCATCAATTGTATTCACAAAATCATTAATATTGGTTTTAGATAAAGAGTTTTCGTAGAGGTATTCTAAAGTATCTTCAATAGTTTTTAATTGTAAATCAGCTACTGATAAATCTTCTCTTAGAGCAGTTATCTTCGTAATCCTTTTGCTTAATAAATCAGCTCTTTGTTGTAAAAGATTTTTTTTCTTACCATCAGCATTTTTGATTTCATTTAAAATGTCATCCAATTCACGAGTCAATTTAAAGGTATCAGATTGAGAAAGTTGTTTATGGTACAGTTCACTCATGAGTAAATGTTGGGCATAAGACTTGGTAAGTTTATCGGTATTCTCTTTAATAATCATTAAAATTCCATCGGTACTTGCACCTGAATCAATACTTTTTTGGAGTAGTTGATCTTTTCTTTGATAAAATTTTACGAATTTTTTTAAAGATTCTTTGGAAAGTTTGCTAATGGTTTCTGCAATTGCTAATTCTTCATTAAGAATATTACGTTCAAGAATATATTTTTTATTAACATTGTTTTGAAATTGAGGATTTTTTGCTATAAAACCCAACAATAACAACTCTAAACCTACAGATAAAGATAAAATGGCTTCAGTGGGTATTCTAAATCCAACTGAATGAGTAAAAAAATAATTTACTACAATGGAACCGACAAACAAAAAAAACATCACTGTGAGCAAAACTAAGTTTACGGGAAGTTGAAAAGCTTCTTTAAAATAATTAATAGGATAATCTTTTGCTGTCATTATGTATTAAATTGATGCAAATATACAAAAAAAGGATTTTTAAATGGGTTCTATAGGACTTAATCCGAATAGTTTTTTTGCATTTAGTGTGGTAACTTCTGCAATTTTTTCAATAGTACAATTATAGATTTCTGCTAATTTTTGTGAAATTAAAGGAATATAAGCAGGCTCATTTCTTTTACCACGAAAAGGAACTGGACTTAAATACGGAGAATCTGTTTCTAAAACTATGTATTCTAAAGGGATTTTAGATAATGTTTCGGGAAGTTTAGAGTTTTTATAAGTTAAAACCCCACCAATACCCATCAAAAAACCGAGTTTCATAATTTCTTTAGCTTGTTCATAGCTACCTGAAAAACAATGAAATATACCTTTTAAATTACCCTCTTGGCAGCTTTTGATTACATCAATAGTATCATACATAGCATCACGAGTATGAAGAATTAAAGGCAATTTTTTTTCTTTTGCCCACTCTGCTTGAATGCTTAATGCCTCTTTTTGCTCTTTTATAAAAGTTTTATCCCAATAATAATCTAAGCCTGTTTCTCCTACCCCCCAAAAAGAATATTCATTGAAAAGCGCGTACATTTTATTCAAGATATCTTCATAATTTTCTTTTACACTACAGGGATGAAGCCCTAACATGGGGTAACAAAAATTAGGATATTTTTGAGCCAGATGCATCATGGTAGAAATGGTTTCTTCATCAACATTTGGTAAAAAGCAGGCTTCTAATTGTGCATTTTGAGCATTTAAAATGACTTTGTCTATATCCTCATGAAACTGTTCATCAAATAAATGTGTGTGTGTATCAATAAATTTCATAGTGAATCAAAGAATATAAATTTCTTTTAAGAAATAAATAAAAGCGTAAGGGTCAACGAAAGAAGCAAAAATAAAACCCGCTAAAGCGCCCCAAAGATGTGCAGAATGATTAATTCTATCATTTATATTTTTTGAAGCATAATGACTAAAAACTATAAAAAGAATTGCATATAAAATAGCAGGCATAGGAAATAAAAATACATATACTTTTGTCCATGGATAATATAAAATTACACCAAAAACTACTCCAGAAACTGCTCCAGATGCTCCTAAACTTGCATAATCATTATTATTGTTTTGTAAATAAGAAGGTATATGGCTAATAATTTGTGCAAATATATACAAACCAGCAAACGCTATATGACCCATTTGTTTTTCTAAAACGGGACCAAAGAAAAAGAAAGTCATCATATTAAATAAAAGATGCATAAAATCTGCATGAATTAAAGCAGAAGTTAAAAAACGGTACCATTCTTTCTTTTTAGCAATTCTTTTTGGTATAAATAAAAACTTATCTAAGGTGTTAGCATCTTGGAATAAACTTGTTACAATCGTAGCCAACAAAATAAATGAACTTACTGGAAACAGACGTATAAAATTCATTTTTTATTTTTTTCTATTTTGAACAGCAAATAAATAATTACGTAGATTTTCTATATTAGCATGGTTTTCAATTTCTTGCATGAGTTGATAAGCATGTTGGAAATACATATTACTCATATTAACACATTTTTCTCCTACACCGGTTCTTTCAAAAATGGATTTTACAGCAAAAATTTTATCTTCTGGTTTGTTGTGAGTTTTTAACCAATACTGTAAATCATCATAATCGGAACCAATAGAATCTTGAATCGCAGAAATCAACAGAAAGGTTTTCTTATTTTCTAAAATATCGCCCCCAATTTTTTTTCCAAATTGAGCATCACCAAAAACATCAAAATAATCATCTTGCAATTGAAAACCCATTCCCATGGATTCCCCAATGTGGTAAAATTTTTGAACAATTTCATCTGAAACTCCTGCTGCCATAGCACCTAAACCCATAGATGCTCCTAACAAAACAGCAGTTTTTCTTCTAATCATTTGTAGATACTCTTCAATGGTTACATTGTCATTCTTTTCAGATAAAACCAAATCATACATTTGACCTTCACAAACTTCAATAGCGGCTTTAGAGAAAAAATTAATCATTTGATGAGCCATAAATGGATAAGCGATTACCATTTTTTGATATACTAAAGCAAGCATATTGTCGCCTGCTAAAATAGCGGTATTCGTGTTATATTTACGATGTACAGTAGGAACTCCCCTTCTTAAATCGGCATTATCCATAATATCATCATGGATTAAGGTAAAATTATGAAATAACTCAATACTTATAGCTAATTCATAAATGGAATTCGTAAAATCTTGTTGAAAACATTGATAGCTTAATAAGCAAAGAAGAGGTCTTACTCTTTTGGCAGGCAATTGAAGTATATAACGCATTGGTGCGTATAAACCATCAGGAAATTTATTGAGTTCAGGTTGATTTTGTAACCTATGCTCAAATTCATCTAATAAATCTTGCATAAGTTTGCAAAAATACAAATATTTTTGTCTAAAAAGGAATTTTAGTGTTTATAGTTTTGATCAGTATTTCTTCAACAAATTTAAATTCAAAGTGTGAAAAATCAAAAATGGGAGCAATAAACGCCCCCATTTTCAAAACTTATAAAAAAACTTTCTTTTACCTTAAAACGGTTAAGTTACCTGTATAGATTTTTTCACCAATTTTTACTTGATAAAAATAGACTCCATCAGCGACGTCCTTGTTGTTTAGGTCTTTGGCTTGCCATGTATCATTTGCGCCATCACCTTTTCCTACTACTTTTCCCCATCTATCATAAATTACAAAACTTACATTTTCTTTGCCTTTATAATCAATTTTCCAAACATCATTCACAAAATCACCATTTGGAGTAATTACGTTGAAGAAAGTGATAGTGGGTTCTACCACAATATATTTTCCTTTACTGATTGAATAGGTACAACCTTGTGCAGTAGTAACTACTAGAGTAACGGTATATTCGCCGGGTAACAAATATTGAATAGTAGGGTTTCTATCCGTAGAACTCATTGCGTTTCCAAAATCCCAGAACCATGTCAAGGCACCTTGAGTAGTATCTGTAAACTGAACCCAGACATCAGGTAAATACATAATAGAATCCGTATTGGCATTAGACAAGAACCCAGGCACAACTGCTGGTTCTATCGTAATATAAGATTCTAAACTGCTAGTATCTTGACAACCTGCAAAAGCATAGGTAGTCAATTTCACAAGATAAGTTCCAGGGCTTTGGTAAGTATGATAAGGATTTTGAACATTCACCACAGGCGAACCATCTCCAAAATCCCAAATCCAAGCATCTGCCTGCAAAGATAAATCTTGGAAAGAAACAGTCATACCTACACAGCCTTGTTCATAACTATAAGCAAAATTGGTCAAAGGTTTTTTCTTCACATGAATGGTGACAGAATCAAAATCTTCGCACAAACCTTCATAGATACGCACATAATAAGTGGTAGTGGTATCGGGATTCACAATTAAAACTTGATTAGTTCCTTCTATATTGAAAGGCAAAGTAAACCACTCAAAACTTGCAGAGCCTAGACCACCGTATGCAATTAAATGAAGTGTATCCCTTTGACAAATCGTATCCTTAGAGGTGTAAATTTGAGGATTAATTTCTGGACTTACAGTAATTTTTACAGAATCTATGACCGTACAATTGCCAAGTGTGGCATATAAGTAATAAGTAACCGTTTCTTTGGGATTAGCAATAGGATTTAAAACATTAGGATTAGATAAATCACTAGTAGGTAGCCATTGATAAGTAACCGGTTCATAAGGATTTATAGATTTTGCGGGAATTTGAACACTTTCACCATAACAAATAAACAAACCATTAGGACTTTGCGTAGAATCTGCCCATATTTGAGGGACAGGGCGAACATTCACGGTAACCGTTGCTGGGCTTCCTTCGCAACCTTCATAACCTACGTATAACGTATAAACCGTTGTATCATTTGGAGAAGCCCAAGGATTGGCAATGGTAGAATCACTTAAACCTGTACCAGGAACCCAACGGTAAGTCAAAGGACCTGATGGAGGATTCGCTGAAAAGCCTTGTAATTGAACACTATCCCCAGGACAAATATCTTCTATAGAACTCACTACTCCAGCAGTAGGTCTTGGATGAACCGTTACGACAACACTGTCCACTACACTTTGGCAACCATTAGAAAATACTGTTAAAAAGTAAGTAGTAGTAAAAGGGGGAGATGCCATAGGCAAAGCCGCTGTAGAATCCGATAATCCTATAGAAGGTTGCCATAAATACGTATAACCTGAACTTCCCCCCGAAGGAACTTCCCCAATTTGAACGCTATCATTAGGGCAAATAGATTTATCGGGACCTGCATTCGCAACAGGCTGAGGAATAACATGCACCGTAACCGTTGATAAAGTATCTAATGTAGTAGGATTAGAAGAACAACCCGACAAATTAGAAATAGCCACTAAAGTGTAAATAGTAGTAGTATCAGGAGTAGCATAAGGATTAGCCACCGTAGAATCACTCAATCCTGAACCGGGTATCCATAAGAAACTATAAGAACCTGCTCCGCCTGTAGCAGAGCCTTGTAAATACACCCCTTGCCCCGTTCCTTGGCAGATATAAAAATCAGGACCAGCATTCGCAATAGGTACTGTATCTACCACCACTAACACTTTTGCAGTATCACTTAAACAGCCATAACTATCCGTTACCACTAAAGAATACAGCGTTGTAACCGTTGGATTGGCAATAGGATTGGCAATAAAAGGATTGGATAGCCCTGTAGAAGGTATCCATTGATAAATGGGTGTACCTGTTGCAGTAACATTCGCCTGAATTTGAACTCCGCCCTGACCTTGACATACAGCATACTGAGCCTGCGAAAAATTGACAGTAGGTCTCGGTATCACTTCTACTCGTACAGAATCTATTACATTAGGAACACACCCCTGGCAGTCGGCAGTAAGATAATAAACTGTTGTGGTATCAGGAGTAGCCAAAGGATTCAAAACCGAAGGATTATCCAAGCCTATTACAGGAGTCCAAGAAACCGTACAATTGGGATTACCTTGATAAATATTTCCTTGTAATGTAACCGAAGAACCTTTACAAATAATCACATCGTTTCCTGCATCTACCACTGGTTTATCGTTGACTTGAATAGTAAAAGCAGTATCGTTAGAGCAAGGTCCTTGATTAATTTGAAGGGTAATATTTTTAATTCCTGATGTTGTCCATACTATTTGATAAGGACCTGGTCCTGAACCACTTAATACAATACCGTTATCAAAGTTCCAAACAAAGTTCATTCCTGTATAAACACTGTCTGCGTAAGCAATGGTAGCGGTATCCGTTCTACAAACAGAAGTGGGGGCGTTGATGCCTGTTGAAGGTGCAGGAAAAACAGTTACAGGGTAATAAACCGTATCGCCTTGGCAAGGTCCATCGGTAGGAACGATTTTATAAATTGTGGATTGTGTAGGGGTTACAATAATTGTGGGACCCACAAAACCACCTGGGAACCATGTAAAATTGGTAGCACCAGAAGCGGTTAGTTGTGTAGATTCCCCTTCACATAAAGTTTGGTCTCCACTGATAATAATAGCGTTCCCCGGAGTAACATTAAAAGTTAAATTTCCATTTCCCGAGTTACCACATGCATCACGTAAACCACAAGTAATATCTATGGTATATTGCCCACCTACAGTTATGGGAGGGGAAAAATAAATCGTTAAAGTATCGTTAATAGGATTCTGAATGGAAGAGCTACAAACGGAACCACCTTGCACACTATCTACAGTATAAGGTCCTCCTGGTCCATTCAAAAAAACACAATTCGCAATATTCTGATTCATGAAAGCGATAGAATCGCACAAAATGTTTTCAGTAAGTTTAAATTTTATTTGATTTCTTCCACAATTAATCCCCAAGAACTGTGTCAAATTAGGGGGGATTGTATCAAAAATAGAAGCCGTAGATAAACCAAAATCTAAGGTATAACCAAATTGGGAAGAAGAGAAGTTTGAAACATAAAGTACATAAGTTTCTCCGACATTTACGGGAATAAAAGCATTAAATGGTGTTCCCGAAGCATTTTGGTTATTTAAAAAAGAACCTCCATTAGCTCCTGTAGCACCTGAAGTTCCTGAATAATTACAAGACACCTGTAGTGAAGCATTATTAAAAATATCCGAACAATTGGAATTAGTCAAATTAAATACTGCCCAATCATAGTCATCAAATGTATTATTCGGGGTAATAAGAAAGCCCAAGTCTCCGGGAGAAGTAACCGTAAAAATATACCATACTCCATTTTTTTCACCAGAACCTAAACAAGATGTAGAAGCGTTAATCTCATTATGAAAAGGAGGTGCGCCTGTTCCAGAAAAAGAATTAGGCTGAGAATAAACAGTTTGGCAAACAGGAATAGCACCTATACAATCGTATGCATAAGTTTGAGAGAAAGAGTTTTGGGAAAATATTATCCATATCAACAAAAACCACAGAAGATTTTTCATTTTTAAATATTATCAAACTGCAATTTTAAGAAAAAAATTTTTTAATTACTAACTTTTCTTCTAAACTGTGCAAAAAAACTTGTCAATAGTTAGAACATAGATAAATTCAAGCATGGCTTGATAAAAGCGTGAGGGATGTGTAGGGCACGAAGTGGCACTGCCTTTGGCTGCGAAATATGAGCAGCCAAAGGATTGCCGAAGTGATAACGAAGCCCGAAAACAGCCCGACCCGCAGCATAGCAAGGGACACGCCCTAATACTAATCTTTTAAATAAGTTTGCATCTCTCCAAAATTATAGGAAATAATTGCTCCTTCAAATGCTTTGCAATATTCTGGAAGCCCAAAAGTTACATTAAAATTAAATTTTTGCCCATCAAAATCAATCCCTAATTGGTTAAAATCAAAAGGAAATAAAGAAAAGTCCTTAAAACAATCTACGGAATTAGGGTCTTTCATAAAATTCTCAAATTCAATTTTAATCTTATTGTTGATTTCTGATAAAAGTTTATCCTTTTTATCGTTAAAAATAACATCATTTTTTACTTCTATCCATTCATTTTTATCATTTTTCACAAAAAGTTGATATTGATAGGAATACCTTCCTTTACTATCTAGGTAGCCCTTACGGATGGATTGATATTTACTAAATGTACAAGTTTTAATCAAAATTGGATTTTCATTACCTTCATTAGGCTCTTCTTTCTCAACACAACTAGAACTTAAATTTTCAATATTTTTTGTTGAACTTTTAGATTCTTGATTAGATTTACAGCCAGCGGTAAAAATTGCGAAAACCAATCCTAAGATGATAAAATTTCTCATAATTTTGCAAAGATAAACAAAAAAATGATAAGTTTAACTTTTTTTATTTAATTCATGGACAATTTTTTCATAAGATTTGGGTTCTACAAATATAACATTTTCTCTTTCAACAAAAACCTTACCTGGTGGAAGCCCTTTTCCTTTTCTAACGTATTTTTTTTCTGTATAAATTACGGGAATAAAGGATTGATTTCTGTTTTTGGAGTAAAAACCGGCGAGTTCAGCCGCGTGAGTTAAAATAGACTTTGGAACTTGATGGTTTTTTTGAGTTTTAATTAAAACATGAGAACCTGAAACATCTTTAGCATGTAACCAAATATCGTTTTTATGGGAGAAATGTAAAGTAAGCTGGTCATTGGATTTTGCGTCTTTTCCTACCCAAATCTTATAATTATCAATGATAAACTCTCTGTAAGGTAGGCTCAATTCTTGTTTTTCTGAAGGCTTTAATAATAATTCGGGATAATTTTTTAACCATTTTTGTAAAGATTTTAAATCCTGAAGGGTCTCCAATTCTTTTTTGATTTGTTGCCATTTTTGTAATTGACTTTGATTTTCTTTGAATAAATCTTCTAGTTTTAATAATTCTTTTTTTCTTTTTTTGTGTTTTTGATAATACCATTCTGCGTTTTGTTGGAGCGTAAAATCAGGTTTTAAAACAATTTCAATAGGTTGATAATCATGATAAAAATCTGTAAATACCGCCCTATCTTGATTGGCTATGGGTAAATGTAAATTTGCCATGATAATATTGCCTATTTCCTCATAACTTCTTGATTTTTCAATATTTTCTATAGATTTCTGATAAGAATTCACTTTATATTCATACTGCTTAATTCGGTTATGGATTTGCTTGTCAATTTCTGAATAATAAACCTTAAACTGATACTCGTTATAGTAAAATTTAACAAAAGTACTCAGAGCCTCCTTTACATCTTGAAAAGCCCAAGTTTGTTCTTGTTTGATTAAAGAAAAATGTAAAGGATTTTTAGAGACATAAAACTGAGGAAACAAGTATATTTCATAAAGTTGTATGGCAACTTCTATTGCAGAAGTATTCAAATTTTGGGCATTCAGTATAAAATTTTTGAAAGATTTATCCCAGTAAGGCAAACTCAATAGGTCTTCAAAACTCAAAGAATCGTTATTCAAAAAATCTAAAAATTGCTGAAAAGCAGGGTTAGGCTTCAGCAAAAAATACTCATCTTCTTCTAAAGAATGCCTAAAAATATCCTCCACTTGGTTATAGTAATAATGTATAACATTGGATAATTTACCGAAAAGTTTCAATACTATCTGATGCTGTTTTTCTAAATGAATAATTATGACGCGTTCACCTTCTAGAATACTCACTTCTAATACGTTAAGACCTATTACCTCCTCAAATAGAGTGGCAGTATTTCGCCGAGCTTTAGAAAAACTATGCGTTAGATAATAAAAAGGAAATGGCGAAGTACAATTGATTATCAAGTATTTACTATTTTCTTGCTTAAAAAAATGAAAAATAATTTCGTCTTTATTTTGAGAAAAACAATCTTGAAGTTCCCAGTTTTGGAGTTCTTGGTTTAAACATTGAGCAAAATGAAAAATAGTAAAATAATGAAAAATATGCATAAAAAAAGCCGCTAAAATTAGCGGCTTCAAATTTATAAAATAAAATTTAATTTTTGACTAACTTCGTTCCTATGGACTTATCACCTACTTGAAGTTTCAAATAATAAACTCCTGAAGATAAGCTGGTTAAGTTAATAGAAGTATTACCGTTCCATTCGTGAATATGTTGAGAATAAACGGTTCTACCGATGGCATCAGTGATAACGATATCGCAAGGAAGCTTATCTACACCTGCCAAAGAAACCTGTAAATTATCATTAAATGGATTAGGATAAACTAATAAAGAAAGTTCATTAGCAGGGTCAATGACTACAGTTCTTATTTCAGAATATTTATAAGAGCCATCTAAATCAACCATTTTCAAACGATAGTAATTCACTCCAAGTTTTGGTTGATAATCCCAACCTAAATAATGGGGTTGTCCCGTTGCGTTTACGTTATCACCAATTTTATTAAAGGTAGCCAAATCATAAGATTTTTCTATTTCATAATGAGAAAGGTTGATTTCATTGGCTACATTCCAATCTAATCGGACGGAATTTTGATTGACTAAGGTAGCATTAAAGGTTAGTAACTCCACAGGAAGAGGCGTAGCTTCTCCAAGCGTCCAAGAAGAGAAGGCATTAATACCTGATAAATCTACATAATAAGAAGCCCCAGTTCCGCCTTGTAAAGTATAAGGTGCAATATTATAACCATTATGCCAAGGTGAAAAATTATTGGCATTTCTAAATTGTTTTAAGTTAGCTGGTGTATGTATTGGCAATAGTTCTGAAGGGTCATATCTAAAGCGGAAGGTTGCATTTAAACCAGAGTTTGTAGTAGGCGAGATATTAAACACACGTAAAATAGAACGATATCCTGCAGGCAAGGTTTGCTCCCAGTGTCCTCTACGAATAGTAGTAGTTCCCATATTAACAGCAGAAGTAATCTCGGCGCCAAAACCTGCAACATTTAAGCTGGTAGGAGCACCTATATTACGAGTAGTTTGTATCCACCCCGTATAACCTCTAATGGTGTTATTAACTGCCTCATTTAACGTTGCATTAGCATTAGCAAAAGTAATCACTCCACCATTGAGTACCCAATCCCCTTGATTAACATTAAAGGTTAAAGGCTGTACAGAGCCATCAGAGAAATAGAAATCCTTATATTGAGTAACGGAATCGGTGGTGGAAGGCAAATTTACTTGAATAAAACGGTCTATCAAAGGAAATCCTCCATTGTTATTAGAACGGAAAGAAAGTGGTTTATTAAAGTTTATTATGCTTTCAAATTCCGTACCTGAAGGATAAGCAAATGTACCAAACTGTACGTTAACAGTATCATGATTAGCGGCGAAATCTATTCCATCCTGAATAGAACGGTTATCAATAGGAATGACAGGAGTATTACCACCCGATGCTTCATATTCATTACAAACGAAATAGTTCCTTGGAACAACAAAAACCATAGGTCTTGGATAAGCAGCACCTGTTCCTCCTCTAATATCGTCCATTCTATGCGTAATGCGTTCTTCTACTCTGAAATAATCGAAAGTACCTCCTAATGGGAAGTTGTTTCCTCCCGTCATATCAATAGTATCTGCATTTGAACCTAGGTTCTGGGTTAAATTTAAGAATTGGCTAGTATTAGCAGTAAAAATATTGGGTAAATACCCTAAAGAAGTACCATTTAATAATAATCTATCATAATCAGTAAAAGGATCCGATTTTAAGACTCTAATGGCTGTACCACCTGCAGAACTAAACGAATTAAACGTATTTCCGTAAATTTCAGTTCCTGAACCAAAAACTATACCTCCAACAGAAATGTTGTCTATAAGAATATGAGAAAAAGCACTAGCAACTGGAGTAAATGTATTATTAGTAATGATTACATCTTGGCTTGCTTGTGATTTAATCCCATACGACCCATTCCTTGTGGTAATATTATTAGAGTCAAAAATTACTCTACCATAATCAAGACACTCTTTTGCCACGCATTGAGACTCAGCAGTAGTAGTAATGTTCACAGTATTACCTTTAACAAGCATAGTACCTTTATTAAAACCTGTATTTCTTACCGAAGAAATATCAATACCATACTCTAAATCTGTACCGAGAACTGAATTATTCAAGATTTCTATATTAGTGGAATAATAAAACCATATTGCCTGTTCCGCAAGGGAAAAGGGTGTAGTATTATTGATAGCATTATTACGAACATAAGAAGTAGAAAAAATATCACCCGAAACATTGCCGCCAATAGTTCTTCTAGAAAAGCCAGTAAAAATATTATTTCTAATATCAAAAGTAGATCTTTGTTCTGCTTGAATACTATAAATTTTGTTATTCGCATCTATAGGGTCATCAGGACAATCTTGATAACTTGGAACACTTGGAATGCCGAACATTCCAATATCATAAGTACCCTCAAAAGTGTTATTGTCCACGATGATACCTGTAACATTGGCTTTAATTGCTACACCTCTTCTAATAAGCGAAACATTATGGTTAATTTTTACATTGTATAAATAACTGGAGTCAGAGAAAGTATCAAAATAAACGATAGCGGAATCATTTTGCTGGCTCAAGGCGCAAATAGGACTTGGGGCGGATAATCCTGCTGGAGCCTGAAAGATAGTATTAGTATTGCTCGCACCATGAATTTTAATTTTTTTCTTTAAAGCAAAAATTTCTGTGTAAGTTCCATTAGCTACCATGATTACCCCTCCATTAGCCACTTTATTTACAGCCACTCGCATATCCCTAACCGCTGTTGCAGGTGTCAAACCGTTATTAGTATTATTTCCAGTTGTAGCAACATATATGGTTTCAGCTTTTACACAGTTCCAGTTGATTACTTGGGGATGAGAGCAAAAAGGATCCGTAGCAGGAGGCATGGTAACATTAGAAGGCAAATAATCCAAATTATGCATAGCACCCAAAGCTATCAAATTAAAAGTACTGAGATTCAAATTCGCCTCATTTAAATAAAAGTCTTGCACTGTTCCATTATTCAAAACTAAATGATTAGATAGTTGCCAATTCCCTTTCATTTTTGTTTTATAACTCACAACTACCGGCATAGCCCCTCCAATAGTAGCCAGAGGTGCAGTGGTAACAAAATGTGTATAAATGGTAGAAGAAGTTAAAGCTGTTGAAGCGTTTGTATTGTTATTAATAACGTTGCCACTAATATAAACTAAACCCAGCCCAGCAGTTGTACTCACAGCCGTTAAAGTAGCATCTCCTGATAAAGTTATATGATTCAATTCCACTTTATTTCCTCCAGTTGTGTTAATCGATATTTTGGGAGAAAGAGCAGTGGTTGATTGGCTTATAGTAGTAGTCCCATAAACCGTCATTGCAATAGGAGAATTGTTGGCTAAAAGTATTAAAGATGCCCCTGTATTAATCGTCAAATCTCCATTGACTTTGATATAGGTTCTCCATGTATGCGCTGCAGTTCCCGAAAAAGTCAATTGATGAAATTCTAAATAACGATTTATAGAAAGTGAGGTCATCGGTGCAGTATTCAAATGAATGATATTACTATTAGTAAAAATGATGTTTCCAGTGCTATAAGTAGTGCTATCTCTAAAAGTACCTACAACTCCAATATTAGTAGGTTGAAAAGTAATATCATTAGCCCCACGGTCTCCGACTAAACGTAAATAACCATAAGGTCTTAAAGGTCCATCGGTTGGCAATGCCTCTACAAGTTGAGCATTATTAGAATAAAATATCTGAGTAGAAGAACCATTACAAGCTACGTATTTAAAATTTTGGTATTGATCAGTAAATTTGTATTGAGTAATTAGAATTTGTGTATTCGCACCGATACTCATATAAGAGTTCGTTCCTGTTGCTAGTAGAGTAACAGAAGGAAGCACATCTACCAAACCATTATTGGAAATATCTACTCTACCTCCCACTTGAAGGGTACCACTACCATGCAATTCTAAAAGCCCAGTAGCAGTTGAGGAAGTTACTATCAAATTGCCTCTTACCGTTCTATTAGTTGTTAAAGTTAAATTTTTATTTAAAGCTACACCTGAAGAAGTTATTGTTAATCCTCCATAAGGAACTCCACCGGGCAAAGTTTCTTCTATAATTTGTGTACCATTAGCAAAATAATTGACTATTCCCGAGTCAGCAACTCCAGTCCAAACAAAATTTTGATATTGATTAGTTAAAGGAGTAGGGTCCACATTAGTAACACGAATTTCTCCTGAATTCGCTATATTCATCGTTCCTCCCAAACCGTTGAGAACAGTAGTAGCACTAGGATGTATTTTTCCATTCGTACCGACATTAACAGTACCAAACATGTTAAAATTATAAGAGCCTAAAATCTCAAAAATACAATTCGCTGCTACGGAAAGTAAAGTTAAATTTCCACTCAAGGAATAATTATTCGTTAAAGTTAAAGTTTTAGTGTTTGTAGCGGCAGAACCTCCCAATTCTAAATGCCAATAAGGAATTTCATAAACAGTTTGATTTCCGTTTCTTGAGTAGCGAAAAGTGCTATTGATTTGGTTCGTAATAGGGGTAGTCATGGTAATGCTTGCAAGATTATTGACAAAAAGATTATAATTATTCAACGTTCCTGAGGTAGAGAAAGAGCCACTAGTTAAAGTAATGGTGCCGTTATTATTCAAAGTTCCCGAAGCTGCATTTGTAAATGCTGCAGTAGCATTATTAAGGGTAAAAGTGGAAGTAGAACTTATGGTCCATGTACCGTTATTAGTCAAATTAGAAGTGGCACTCGCTGCATTTACAGCACCATTTGTAGTAACTGTTCCATTATTCACAAAAACTGCATTACAGGTTAAAGGTCCAATATTTAAAATTCCCGTTGCATTATTGGTATAACTTCCTGCCACTGTAAAAGCACCTGTAGTAGAACTATGAGTTCCGTTATTTTCAAACTGCCCATTAACTACTATAGGTCTAGCAGCAAAATTAACAGTGCCATTATTTAAAAAATCAGTACCTGTACCATCGGCAATAGTGATAGTAGGGGTACCAGATACTGCAATAGAACCTGTAGAACTCACTATGACTTGGTCTAAGGTGATAGTTGCATTTATGGTCATAGCATGGTCCACGGTAATCACACCATTCGTTGAGTTGGGTGCAGCCCCAGCAGCTACCCAAGCAGAACCATTAAACATTTCCCAATTAGCTATAGTAGCCCAAGTACCACTCGCCTTGGTTCTATAATCTCCAGCAGTCTGTGATAATCCTATACTAAAATTTAAGAGCAAGCAATATATAAGTAAAATTCTTTTCATTATTATTATTTTAATTGATTTGAATATACATGTTAATGTTCTTTCATAACACAATATTTATAAAAAAGACCTAACTTACAATTCAGTATTGTAAGTTAGGCCAATTCTATGAAAACTAGATTATGGGCATGTGGTACTAATTAACAATCCATTTTGGTAAACCATTTGGCAAGGGTTACCATTTGATCCAGTAACATTAACTGTACCAGAGAAACCAGAGAAAGGCTCCCATCTGTTCAACCCTTGATTCCATCTTAATAAAGAACCGTTGGCGATAATACCGGGCATAGCTACTAATTTTCCTTGAATTCTTGTTACTTGTGGATTAGGCATATTTCCTGTTAAATCGCCACCTGAAAAAGTTTCTACTGAAATTACTCCTGAATTGATATTGATACCTGTACCTTCAGTGTAGTTAGGAAGAGGAGCAGTAGACAATTTCCCTGCATTATCAGTTACTACCATTCTATCACCATTACCACCTAAATCCGTGATAATAGCATCCCCAACGACATGAATTTTGGCAGTAGGTGCAGAAGTACCAAAACCCGTTCTCGTACCATAAGGAAACGCAGCAGGATCTACGGGAACAATAAATAAACCATTAATATCAGTAGTCTGGTAATCGTAACGAGTCAAAAATCTATAACCCCCAAAAAATCTTGCAGAAAATTGATCTTCGCGAGTAGATTGTAAGATAGAATTGGGCACCGTATTATTATTAGGACTATCCCCTATTTGGAAGGAACCATCATGAATAGTAGAAACAAATTTACCTAGGGCAGTAGAACCTACACCAGTTGCCTCTGCTGTATTACCTACTACAAAAGAGAAAGTACCTGAGGCTTTCGTATTGTAACCTGCTGCAAAAGACAATAATCCTTGATTGTTATCATCCCAGTCATTACCAGACACAGTACCCATTCTAAAAGCCGCTTTATTATGGTTCCATAAAAATCTTGTACCTGCACCTGTAGGTAAGGTAGAAGCCGAAGGCGTTGAGCCTGGATTAACTGCAGGAGACTCTATCAAAAAAGAACCATTTTCTATATGTGTTTTAACAATAGGGGTAGATGTACCTATTCCTACAAAACCACTTGTAGTGATTCGTACATGCTCAGCGTTATTGGTTCTGAAAGCTAAATCCGCATTATCTGTTGTTCCTACAAAATTTAAAGCTGGATTGGTATTGGTATTACCTCTAAGCTTCCAACCAATAAAATCTGTGATTTCCCATTGCTGAGTAGTATTATTCCACAATAACATTTGCTCAGGATTAGAACCATTTTGAATTCTAACCGGATTTCCACTAGTACCATCTCCCGTTATCGGACTAGAAGTGGTCACAGTAACAGATGGCGATACATTCGCATAACCAACAAGACCTACAGAAGGATCTGCAACCAGTACCCTAATATTAGGTGAGTTGGTCATATCCACAAGAGTCCTAATTTTTAAATCTCCGCCAATATCTAATTTGGCAGTAGGAACAGCAATTCCTATACCCACTTGTGCTTTTAAAGCAACAGGTAAAACTAAAACTAAAGCGATGAATATCTTTTTCATTTTTTTTGTATTTTCTATGGTTAAATAAACTATAATTATCTTATAATCGTAACAGTACTTACAATGGTATCTACCTTACCATCAGGTGTAGTAGCATCAATTCTATAAACATAAGCATCTTCCTGTACAGGATTACCATTTTTATCTGTGCAATCCCAAATAATAGGACTCGTAGTAGTTTCTATTTCTTTTACTACAACCCCCCATCTATCAAATATTACCATTCTCGCTACATCATATCCAATAAAAGGAACTCTGAAGTCGTCATTAATACCGTCTCCATTAGGTGTACCCCCTGTTGGATCATAAATTCTTCTGATATTAGGAATCTCAATTTTGTAATAATCAGCGTCTTCACAACCTACTTCATTCACTACTGTTAATTTAACTACATAAGTACCAGGTTTAACATAGGTATGCTGTACAGTTCTACCTGTTCCATTAGCAGAGCCATCACCAAAATCCCAAGTATAAGTTTGACCTGTGTAGAAGCCTGCTTCAAAAAGGACACTAATTCCCACCAAAGGATTAGAGGGATTAACCGCTGTGATATTAGCATAAGCCGCCTCATTAGCCATGGCAAAAGCATTTCTTCTAAAATCGTCCCATGCAAAAATATTCATATAAGATAAAATGCCTGGCGAATTTGCGGGAGTACTAGGAATTATTTGTCGCCAAATAGAACCATCCCATCTTGCCATAAATTGCTTTATAACATCAACATTGTTATCAAAAGCAAAGGAAACGTCAGCAGGATCAGTACCTTGTGTTCTAAAAATTTGATGATAAAAATCAGGGTTAACTATACAAATCGTATTATCTTTACTATCTCTATCATAATTCTCTGTCGTAGCATCTACATTAGCCATACGAACACCATAAGTATGGGGATTAGTAGTATTCGGTCTAATGATAACAGGACGATACCTTGGAGAACCTTCTACAATATCTCCCATAGGGAAATAATAATCATCATAACTATTCATTTCACGTGCTAAATAGCCACCATTTTGTGCACTCACAAAACCACTAAATGAATTTTCATTAAAATTCACTATTCTTGTGATAGCGTTCACATCTGTGCTTCTAACAGTAAACTTACTAGTACCCAAACGAAACTCTCTGTCATTTAAGTTTAACTGATTTTCATTAGCACAATCCGTATCCAAAAATTTTACACCTGTACCTGTAAGAGTTAAATTATTAAATACTGTACTACGGTTACCTAAAATTCTTTGGTTCGCACCATCTAAAACCAGATTTCCAGTAGGATTATTCCCTACAAAACCGATTGTGCCTGCATCATTTTTCCAGTTTCCTGAAATGTAAATAGTACCCTTGTTATCAAAAATACTATTTCCATAAATTTCTATTCCTCCTGCACCTCTGACCCAAACACTATCTCCTTGAGAGACAAAAAAGGTACCACCTAGGCTGGTTACCTCGTACTGTGCGTGTATACTCGCATAGGATAGAAACGTCAGAATTAACATTAAATAAATTCTATTATTTTTCATGTTTAAATAATTACTTATCAATTAAAAACTCTTGCAAGTTAGTAATTTTTACGATACAATTTTCATTTTGTTTCAAAAAATGTTCAAATTGTGAAAATTTTTATCTGAATGGTTATTTATCAAGTATTTCCAGTATTTATTTAAAAAAATTATTTTGATGCTTTTTCATAAAAGTTTCTATATTTGCAAATATGAAAAAATATTATTCTATTTTGCTCTTATTGTATATATTTTCTTTTCTTGAAGCTCAAAATTATGGAATTGTTATTCATGGAGGTGCTGGAACTTTATTTGAAGGGAAAAATTATGAACCACATTTAAAAAAAATGGAAGAAGCCTTAGAATTAGGATATGATATTTTAGAAAGAGGTGGTTCAAGCCTTGAAGCTATTGAAGCAGTAATTATTGTTTTAGAGAATAGTCCATTGTTTAATGCAGGGAAAGGATCAGTTACCAATTATGACGGTGAATTTGAATTAGATGCAAGCATCATGGATGGAAAAGAATTAAAAGCTGGAGCAGTTGCAGGATTGAAAAGTATTCAAAACCCTATCAAAGCTGCAAAATTTGTGATGAACAAAACTCAACACGTTTTAATTGCTGGTGAAAATGCAGAAAATCTCTTGTTAAAAAATGGATTTAAAAAAATGGAAAAAAAATATTTTATGGCTGATGCAACTACCATAAAATTTCATGAAAGCAAATATGGTACAGTAGGAGCAGTTGCATTAGATAAATATGGGAATTTAGCAGCAGGTACATCTACAGGAGGAATGCAAGGCAAAACACCAGGTAGAATTGGAGACTCTCCTATTATTGGTGCGGGTACCTATGCTGATAACCAATACGCTGCAGTATCTTGTACTGGACACGGTGAATATTTTATAAAAAATGTTGTGGCTTATGATGTAATTGCTTTAATGAAATACAAAAACTCCAATATCCAAAACGCATCCGATTTTTTAATCAAAGACAAATTAGCAAAACAAAATGCACTGGGTGGTTTAATCGCTATTGATAAAGATGCCAACATCGCTATGCCTTTTAATACAACTCTAATGTTTAGAGCATTTAAAACAAGTAAAGGGGAATTTGGAGTCTTTTATAAATAATTTTTTTGTTTCCAATTCATTTTTAAGCATCAAAATTTGCCAATCATAAATAAAATGCTATGAATTTCTTCATAGCATTTTTTTATTCAAAAAAATAACAACTAAGAATTTTGGATTTCTACTTGAAAGTTTTCTACAATAGGATTTACAAGTAATTGCTTTGCAATTTGATTTGCAATTTCCTTAGCAGAATCTTCATTTTGAGCATTTAAAGAAATTTCAATTCTTTTGCCAATTCTTGTATCCAAAACATTATCAAAACCTAATTTATGCACTGCTTGAAGTGTAGTTTTACCAGCAGGATCTAACAGCACTTTATGAGGCATAATATGAATTATAGCTATAAAAGATTTCATCAGTTATTTAATTTTCTTTTAATTTCAATTTGTTCATACGATTCTATGATATCACCAATTTGAATATCGTTATAACTTTGAATAGTTATACCACAATCCATAGGAGCAAGAACTTCTTTTACATCGTCTTTAAATCGTTTTAATGATTCAATTTTCCCTGTATGAATTACAATACCGTCTCTAATGATACGAATGGGAAGATTCTTTTGAATTTTACCTTCAACTACTTGACAACCTGCTACCATTCCAACTTTAGAAATTTTAAATACTTCTTTAATCTCAGCAGTTCCTAGTATTTTTTCTTCAATAGTAGGAGCAAGCATACCCTCAATAGCATCTTTTACTTCATTAATTGCATCATAAATGATGCTATATAAACGTATATCAATTTGTTCTTGTTCTGCAAGTTTTCTAGCAGAAGTTGAGGGTCTCACTTGGAAACCTATAATAATTGCATCCGATGAAGTTGCTAAAAGCACATCACTTTCAGAAATTTGACCAACTGCTTTATGAATAATTCTTACAGCAACTTCTTCATTAGAAAGTTTTAACAAGGAATCAGCCAAAGCTTCTACCGAGCCATCTACATCGCCTTTAACAATTAAATTTAGCTCTTTAAAATTACCAACAGCTCTACGTCTAGCAATTTCATCTAAAGTAATATGCTTTTGGGTACGTAAAGATTGTTCTCTCATTAATTGCTGACGCTTAGAAACAATTTCTCGTGCTTCTTTTTCAGTTTCAATTACATTGAACTTATCACCAGCTTGAGGGACACCGTTAAATCCTAAAATTTGAACAGGAGTAGAGGGACCTGCCTTTTTTATGGGTTTTAATCTTTCATCAAACATGGCTTTTACTCTACCATAATGACAATTTGCAAGTATAATATCACCAATTTCTAAAGTTCCATCTTGAACTAAAACCGTTGAAACCACTCCTCTTCCTTTATCTAATCTTGCTTCTATTACTGTACCTTTGGCTCTTTTATTAGGATTTGCTTTTAGCTCAAGCATTTCAGATTCTATCAATACTTTATCTAAAAGAATATCTATATTTAATCCACTTTTTGCAGAAATTTCTTGACATTGGTAAGTACCGCCCCAATCTTCAACCAACAAGTTCATTTCAGCTAATTGTTGGCGAATTTTTGTACTATCAGCGCCGGGTTTATCAATTTTGTTGATTGCAAAAATCATAGGCACATTGGCTGCTTGTGCATGGTTAATTGCTTCTCGTGTTTGAGGCATTACTTGATCATCTGCTGCAATTACAATAATAGCTATATCAGTAACCTGTGCACCTCTAGCACGCATTGCCGTAAATGCTTCGTGACCCGGAGTATCTAGAAATGTAATTTTTTTGCCATTCTCTAAAGTAACTTCATATGCACCAATATGTTGTGTAATTCCTCCTGCTTCACCTGCAATTACATTAGCTTTTCTTATATAATCTAACAACGAAGTTTTACCATGGTCAACGTGCCCCATTACTGTAACAATTGGAGCTCTTTCTACTAAATCTTCCTCATTATCAATATTTTCTTCAACCTCAAGATTATCATCTGCTGAAACAAATTCAACAGTATAACCAAATTCTTCTGCAATTAAGGAAATTACATCAGCATCAATTCTTTGATTGATTGAAACAAAAAGACCTAATTGCATACATTTTGCAATTACCTGATTAACAGGAACATCCATAAGACTAGCTAATTCATTAGCTGTTAAAAATTCAGTAACTTCAAGAACATTTGCTCTTTCCATCATCTCTTGCTGCTGAATTTCTAATCTATGGGCTTGTTTATCTCTTTTATCTTTTCGAATTTTTTGCCTTACCCTTTTTGAGCCTTGGTTCATGCCTGAAAAAGTTTTTTTGATTTGCTCGCCTACTTTTTTTGCATCAGGCACTTCTTTCGGTTTATAAACCTTGTTTTTATCTTTTTGATTGGTGTTATTTTTATTTTGATTCTGATTTTGAGTTGAAACTGGAGTGTTAGTAGCAGGTTTTCTGTTTCTTTTTCTTTTCTTTTTAGTATCCTCCAGCTTTTGTACTTCAGTTTTTACGGTTTTATTAGCATCAGTTTTTACTTCAGAAACGGTTTTATTAGCATCAGGCTTAAGATTCTTTTTATCAAGATCTTTATTTTTTGACTTATTCTTATCTTTATCTTTTGAAGAATCCTTGGGTTTATTCGCCTCCAAATCAATTTTTCCCAAAATTGTTGGACCAGTTAATTTAGGAGTTTTATCTTTTGCCCTAATTACATGTTCCTCAACTTCTGAATCAATAATAATAGGTTTGTCCTCTTTAGTTACAGAATCATTTACTTCATGAACAATAGGCTCACTCTTTACTTTAGAAGGTTTATCAAATATTAATATTTCATCTTCATGAGTGTCATCAATTTTTTCAATAATTGGCTCTTCTTGGGTTGTATTTACTTCTGGTAATTCAGTGGTTTCAAAAAGCGATGGAGTTTGAACTGATTTTGTATTCTTTTTGGATTTTTTATCTTTTTCTAAATCAATTTTTCCTATAACTTTAATATTGGGTTTTTCAACTTCAATTTTTTGAATTTCTTGTTCTTCTTTTAAAGTTTTTTGGATTCTTTCCTTTTGCTCTTTATGTTGTTCTTTGAGAGTATCAGCTTTTTCTTTCACTACTTTATCTTTCCCAAACTTTTTTACCAAAATTTGATATTGATCTTCGCTGAGTTTTAAGTTAGGGTTATCAGTAATATCTTTATGACCTTGTTGGTTTAAATATTCAACAAGGGTTGTAGTACCTACATTTAGTTCTTTTGCGACTTTACTTAGTCTATGAATAGTTTCTTTTTCATCTGCCATAATTTACATTTTTTTTTAAACGTCATCTTCTTCATCTATTAAATCATCATCCTCTTCAAATTCAGCTTCAAGAATTTCTAAAACATTACGAATTAAATTTTTATCTAATTCCGTTCTTCTATGAATTTCATCCACTGACAAATTCAATAAACTTTTCGCTGTATCAAAACCAACTTCTTTGAAGGTATCTATTATCCATTCTTCAATTTCATCTTTAAATTCATCTAAATCAACATCTTCCTCATTAGGATCGGGCTCTCTAAAGACGTCAATGATATAACCTGTAAGTTTGCTAGCTAACTTAATATTAATGCCCCCTTTACCGATTGCTAAAGAAATTTGGTCTGGTTTAAAATATACACTGATTTGTTGATTTTCTTCATCAACAATAGAATAAGAAGCTTTTGCGGGTGTTAATGCACGTTCTACAAATAACTGTGGGTTACTAGAGAAATTAATAACATCAATATTTTCGTTTCTTAACTCTTTAACAATTCCATGAATTCTTGAACCTTTCATACCCACACAAGAGCCTACGGGGTCTATTCTATCATCATAACTTTCAACTGCAACTTTTGCCCTTTCTCCGGGTTCTCTTACAATATTTTTAACTGTAATTAATCCATCTAAAATTTCTGGGACTTCTTGTTCCATTAATCTTTCTAAGAATATAGGTGAAGTTCTTGAAATTACTATATATGGAGAAGAGTTTTTCATTTTCACATCTACTATTAACGCTTTAATAGTATCACCCTTATTAAATCTATCTTTAGGAATTTGATGTTCTTTTGGTAAAATTAATTCATTACCATTATGAATAACTAAGATTTCATTTCTCCAAACCTGATATACTTCACCAATAATAATTTGATGAAGCTGAGCCTTATAAGTTTCAAAAACATTAGATTTTTCCAAATCTTTAATTCTCTGAGCTAACAACTGCTTTGCCGAAAGAATTAGCCTTCTTCCAAACTCTAAAATATCAACCGCTTCTGAAACTTCATCACCAGGCGCAAAATCTTCATCAATTTTTAATGCCTCACTTAACGGAATTTGAGTACTTTCATCTTCTACTTCACCATCTTCTACTACCACCCTATCTCTAAAAATTTGTATATCACCTTTGTTGACGTTTACAATTACGTTATAATTACTATCAGAAGTATATTTCTTTTTAATCATATTACGAAATACATCTTCTAGAACGCTGGTTAAGGTTGCATTATCTATATTTTTATCTTTTAAAAATTCCAATAAAACATCAATCATGATGCTTTTGTTATCTTGTACTACAGTTTTTTTCTTTGCCATAACTTACTTCTTTTTCTCCTTTTTTTTGCCAACTTGTACGATTGCTTCTTTTATTTCCTTTATATCAATTTTCTGCTGATGCAGTTCTTTTTTCTTTGTTTGGGGATTTTTTTGTTCATACTCAAGAGTAACAATACTCCCTTCAAAATGGGTTAGTAACCCTTCAAACTTCTCACCGTTTTTCATTAACACACTCAACTCTCTACCTATATTTTTGGGATATTGTCGTGGTAATATCAATGGATTATTGACACCGGGAGAGCTGACTTCTAGTTCATAAGAAAAATCGATTAAATCGTTTTCATCAAAATAATTTCCGATTTTTCTACTCAATAAACTACATTCTTCAATGGTTATTCCTAAATCTGTATCTACATAAATTTGAATACTACTTTTTGAGGAAATATTAACCCTAAGACTTACCAAAAATGCTTCAGGTAAGACTTCGTGAATGATTTTTTCTACTATTGGCTGTAAATTCTCTACTGTCATATTTTGAAAAAACAAAAGAGGGAAAATTTCCCCTCTTTCCATTTACACTGCAAAATTAACGATTTTTTTAATACGCAATATAAAATCTCAAAAGTTTTTTATTATTTAACTTGTTTAGGGCGTGCCCCTTGCTACGCTGCGGGTCGGGCTTGCTTCGGGCTTCGCTATCGCTTCGGCAATCCTTTGGTTGCTCATACTTCGCAGCCAAAGGCAGTGCTAAACCCTCCGCATCCCTCACGCTCAATTACAAGCCTTGCTTGTTTGTTTACCATTAATTTTCCTATTTTTGCAAAATGAAGTACGCTAACCTTCTGGAAGATGAAATCAAAAACCGTGTAGCAAAAGATTATTTCTGGCTTTATGATTGGGCTACTATCATCGGTAAAATTGATTTTTGCGTTACTTTTCATCAATCAGATTTAATTATTGAAGAAAAATCCCACCTTTTTTGGGCAGAAGCCAAAAAAGGTTCTTCAGATATTTATAAATCCCTCATTCAATTAATCTTAACCATCGGTAAAGCCAGAACTTTTGATAAAATTTTACCTCCCAATTTCATCGGTGCTTTTGACGCTGAAAAAATCGCTTTTCTTCCTTACGAAAATATTTACGAAGTTTTTTATTTAAACGATTTTAATTGGAATGTAACCCCATCCAATCATCATACCAAAGAATTTAAACTTTTGTATGAAATTGTAAAAAACACTATTGAAAAAAATGCTTTGCTTTTTGAGTTTGGTAAAGATGATTACGAAATCAAAAAGTTTATTAAAACCAATTTTCAACCTAGCAAATTTGGAAACCAGAAAATCAAAGTGGACAAAAACAATTTCATGATTATTTATAACAAATGGTTACAAACAGTGAAACCGACGATTGCAGTAAATTGGAACCTAGCAAAAAAAACAGGGATCATTGATGGAGATTTTTATTTAGCCGATTTGTTATCTTCTGAAAATCAAACTTTAAAAGATAAACTCTATGTATTACTCAAAAATGATCATTACCAATTAGATAGAAAATTTAACGAATTAGGATTATTTACCACAAGCCAAACAGGATTTTTAGACAAACAAAAAGCACATCAACAATTCTGGAACAAATACGAAAGACCACCAAAAGAAATTTATTGGGATTATATTGTTGAACGTCGGGATTTATTGGTTCCGCAAGATATAAGAGAAAGAAAAGGAAGTTTTTTTACCCCTCAAATATGGGTTGAGTTATCACAAGAATATTTTGCAAAAACTTTCGGAGAAGATTGGCAAGACGAATATTTTATTTGGGATTGTGCAGCTGGAACCGGTAATTTACTCAATGGATTAACCAATAAATACAAAATTTACGCTTCAACCCTTGATAAACAAGATGTAGATATTATACACGACCGTATAGAAAGCGGTGCCAATTTGTTGCCTGAGCATGTTTTTCAATTTGACTTTTTAAATGATGAATTTATACCCAAAAGCCAAGGTGGGAAACTCCCTGATAGTTTATATAAAATCATCACAGATGAAAAAAAACGCAAAAAATTAGTAATTTACATGAATCCGCCTTATGCGGAGGCTACTAGTGCAAAAACGGTTACCAAAACAGGAGAAAATAAAGCGGGTGTAGTAAAACGTTTTCCTTTGAAAGATAAATATCATGCCAAAATAGGAAATGCCTCGAATGAATTTTTTGCTTTATTTTTTGCAAGGATTTACGAAGAATTACAGGGTTGCATAATGGGTAGTTTCTCAACACTTAAATTTGTACAAGGTACTAATTTTAAAAAATTCAGAGAGGAATTTTTTTTAGCAAAATATTTAGGAGGCTTTGTAATACCCTCTTATACTTTTGACAACGTAAAAGGAAAATTCCCTATAGGATTTACGATTTGGAATACAGCTATTCATGAGAAAATTACAGAAATTATTTGTGATGTTTATCTAAAATATGAAAAAAAATCTGATAGCCAAAAAGTATTTTATGGTAATTTACCTGAAAGCCTTAATAAATGGATTGTTGAGTTTCAATCAGAAACAGATAATGAAATCATTGGTTTACTATCAAATTATCCTCCTGATTTTCAAAATCAAAATAAAGTTTTTATACAGATTAAACACACAGAAAGAAGCGGTTCAATTAAAATTTGCCCACAAAATCTCATCACAGTTTCTATTTACTTCACCGTTCGGAAAGTAATCAAAGCCACTTGGCTCAATGATAGAGACCAATTTTTGTATCCCAATAATAAGTGGCAAAAAGATAAAATTTTTCAAAGCAATTGTTTGGTTTATACATTCTTTCATGCTCAAAACCGTATTTCCTGTAAACATGGCACCAATCATTGGATACCTTTTTCAGAAATAGAAGTACTATCGAAAGAAGCTTTTGAAAGTAATTTTATGTATAATTTTATTCATGGTAAAATCAAAAAAAATAATGGTTTTAACTTTTTCGGTTTTATCGTGATGGAAGAAGAAGCAAGTTATGGTAATAAACCTTTACAATTTTCACCCCAAGCCCAAGCCGTTTTAGATGCAGGTAAAGAATTATGGAAATATTATCATGCTCAACACAATATTCATGTCAATGCTTCTTTTTATGATATTAAAGAATATTTTCAAGGTCGTAATGAAAATGGCAATTTGAATCCCAAAAGTACTGATGAAAAGTACAATGAGTTAATGGAAATTTTAAAAATTAAAATGGAAGCTTTAGCTTTTGAAATTGAACCCAAAGTGTATGAATACGGATTTTTAATGTTGTAAAAAATGAAAAAAGTAACATTAGTAGTAATTTCCGATTTAGTTACAGACCAAAGGGTTCATAAAATAGCCACAACGTTATCAAAAAATCAGTATGATGTAACGGTTATAGCTAGAAAAAAAAAAGAATCTTTACCTTTGTCTAACCATTTAACTTATAAAGCAAAGCGATTTTCTTGTTGGTTTACGAAAGGGAAATTATTTTATTTAGAGTTTCAAATTCGCTTATTTTGTATTTTACTTTTCCATTCTTTTGATATTCTTCATGCTAATGATTTAGATACTTTGTTGCCTTCATACTTAGCCTCAAAATTAAAAAACAAAAAGTTGGTTTATGACTCTCATGAATATTTTACACAAACACCTGAATTAATTCATAGACCTAAAACCCAAAAAGTTTGGGAAATTTTAGAGAAATTTTTGGTCCCTAAATTAAAACATGCCATAACGGTTAATAATATTCTGGCTCAAATTTATCAAGAAAAATATCAAGTTTCGTTTGAAACCATTTATAATGTTCCTTTCTATCAAGCAACAAAATTTCAAGAAAAAACAGAAAAGATTTTGATTTATCAAGGTGCATTAAATTTAGGACGAGGAATTGAATTGATGATGGAAACTATGAAACTCTTACCCGATTGGAAACTGTGGATTATTGGTAAAGGTGATATTGAAAATAAATTAAAATCTTTAGCTCAAAATCAAAAAAACATAGAATTTTTAGGTTTAATACGACATGAAGAATTAAAAAATTATACATTACAAGCTAAAATTGGCTTAAGCCTAGAAGAGGACTTAGGAGAAAATTATAGAGTAGCTACGCCCAATAAAGTTTTTGATTACATACAAGCACTAGTTCCTGTAATTGTTTCAGATTTGCCGGGTTTAAAATCTATATTAAATTCTCAAGAAGTTGGCTTTGTTTTAAAAGAAAGAACTCCTGAAAAATTAGCAGAACTTATTTTAATGCTTGAAAATCAAGAAAAATATCGATTATTTCAACTCAACTGTTACAAAGCCGCTAAAGAACTTTGTTGGGAAAATCAAGAAAAAAAATTGCTTAATTTGTATCAAAATTTATGAACATAGAAAATATCCAAAACATTGATTTAGAAAATTATCAATATCAGTTAGCAGAGGAAAGGATTGCAAAATTTCCCGTTCAACCGCGAGACCATTCCAAACTTTTAATTTATCAAAACAATGTAATTCAAGAAGATAGATTTTATACCCTTGCAAAATATCTTCCACCTAAAAGTTTATTAATTTTTAATGATACAAAAGTAATTCAAGCGAGAATTTTATTTCAAAAAGCATCAGGTTCCCAAATCGAAATTTTATTATTAGAACCTCATAATATTTCTTATGAAAAGGTATTTCAAGAAAAACAAAAAGTGGAATGGAAATGTATGGTGGGCAATGCAAAAAAATGGAAATTGAATGAAATTTTAATTTTACCTTTGGAAAATGGAATTTTACAAGCTAAATGGATACAAAAAACTCAACATGAAATGATTGTTGAGCTTTTTTGGGATAATGGTTTAAACTTTAGTGATTTATTGGAAATGATTGGAAAAATTCCTTTACCTCCCTATCTAAATAGAGATTCTATTGAAAGCGACAAACAAACTTACCAAACCGTTTATGCCAAACATCTTGGGGCTGTTGCGGCTCCGACTGCTGGTTTACATTTTACAGAAAATGTTTTTCAATCCTTAAAACAAAAAAATATTTCATGGTCAGAAGTTACTTTGCATGTGGGTGCAGGAACTTTTAAACCTTTAACTACCCATAATTTATTAGAACATATCATGCATCAAGAACTTTGTTATGTTTCATTATCTACTTTGAAAACTCTTTATAATTATGCAGAACATATTATTGCCATTGGAACAACCTCTTTAAGAGTCTTGGAGTCTATTTACTGGTTTGTAAGCAATGATTTTCAACCTTTTGACCAATGGTATCCTTATTTAAACCCAGCAAAATTTACCTATCAAGAAGCTCTTCTTCGTGCAATTGAGTATTTAGAAAAAAATAATTCCAATATATTGAGCTTTCCTACTCGTTTATTTATTGTTCCTGGATACTCATTTCAATCCATTCAAGGGATAATCACAAATTTCCATCAGCCTGAGAGCACATTGGTTTTATTAATAGCAGCTTGGTTAGGAGATGAATGGAAAAAGGTTTATGAATATGCTTTAAATCATGATTTTAGATTTTTGAGTTATGGGGATAGCAGTTTGTTGTTAAGACCTAATAACATATAGCATTGATGATGCGTAGTGTGCGTGAGGGATGCGGAGGGTTTAGCACTGCCTTTGGTTGCGAAGTATGAGCAACCAAAGGATTGCCGAAGTGAAAACGAAGCCCGAAGCAAGCCCGACCCGCCGCGTAGCAAGGGGCACGCCCAAAAGATAAATTTTAATGCACAATAAAAAAATGATTTTTTGCATTATCTTTGAATAATGAAATTCTTTTTCTGGAAATTCTTGATTCTCAACTTCTGTTTTAGCATTGCTTTCGCACAAAATAAAGCAATTGAAAAAGATTTTCATCAACTTTTGAAAAGAAAAAATTCTTCAGAATCTATAACACGCTTTATAAAAAAATACCAAAATTTAGGTTACGCAGAAATCAATGTTGATACCTCCAGAAATCCATTTCAACTGAATATTGGAAAAGTATATGTCTTGAAGAGCTACTCCAATAACCTAAATTTGCAATTCAAAAATTATTCTTTAAAAACCGAAAAACCCTTTTCATGGAAAGTTTATAATGATTACCATCAAAAAATTTTGAATTATTATGGAAATTTAGGTTTCCCTTTTGTAAATATTCAACCCAATATTCAATACAAAGTTTTTCAAGATAGTGTTTGGTTGAGCATAACAGAAACAATTGATTTGCAAAATGCTTATAAAATTGATAGCATTATTATTCCTTCCAAAATCAAGGAAAATCCAAAATTTATTTATAAAATTATTGATTTAGAACCGAGTGATCCATTCCATCAAGAAAAAATTGAAAAAATTGTTAAGAATTTAAAGCGTTCAGAATATTATCAACAAATACAACCGCCTAAATTACAGTTTTCAGATAGTACTGCAAAAATCTCATTAGAATTTGAGAAATTAAGAAATAATCGTTTTGATTTACTAATTGGATTATTACCCCCCCAAAATTCATCTCAAAAAATGCAGTTTACAGCCATGGCAGATTTTTCTATCATTAGCATGTTTAGGCAAGGTGAGATTTTTAGAATGAAGTACGATAAACTTCAGAATCTCTCTCAAAAATTAAATATTCAATATATTCATCCATTTTTGTTTCAATTACCTTTAAAATTTAATTTTCAGTTTGAGTTATTTAAGCAAGACACCAGCTTTTTAAATCGTTCCTTAAATATAGGAGGTAGTTATTTAATGAATTTAGAATCAGAAATTATTTTTGGGTATCAACAAAAAAATTCCAATTTAATTTCTATCACAAAATACCAAAACACAAATTGGCCTCCTCCCCCACAATTGGATTCACGTTCTAATATTTATATGTTAGGTTATCAATTCAAGCAATTAGATAATCCTTGGAATCCTCAAAATGGAATTTTTTTGTATTTTTTGGGAAGCACAGGTATTCGTAGAATCTTGAAAGTTAGAGGTTTGGAAAATTTGGATTATGATAGAATAGGGAAAATTCAACCTAAACAAGAATTAGAAGTAAAATTTTATAAATATCATGGAATTGGAAAAAGGACTGTTGCTGTTTTGGGTTTCAATGGGTATTATTTAAATCAAAAGAACTATTTTGAAAACGATTTAAAACCTATTGGTGGCTATAAAATATTAAGAGGTTTTAATGAAAACACTTTTTGGGCTGCATATTATGGAATGATTACATTAGAATATAGGCTATTGTTAGAGGAACTTTCCTACATCGGTATTTTTGCGGATTTATGTTATTTGAATCAAAAAAAGTTTCAAGAAAACCAAATTTATAAACCTATTGGCACGGGTATTGCTTTAAACTTTAATACCAATTTAGGAATTATGTCTGTTAGTTACGCAATAGGAAAATACGAAAATATGAACTTTCAACCTACAAGAGGAAGAATTCATGTAGGAATTATTAATAATTTTTAAAGTTTGGCACAAAATTTGTTTATAAAATTTTAGTAAAATGAAATTAATTTTTACCCTCATTTTTTTACTATGTACATTTTGCAATACCTTGCAAGCTCAAAATCAACCTGATGAAGTATTTCAACAGATTGAAACAGCAATAAAAAAAGGTGATGCAAGCATCCTCTCCAATTACTTTAATTCTATGTTAGATCTAACTATCATAGATAAAGAACAAACCTACTCCTCAAGCCATGCTATGTATGTAGTAAAAGAATTTTTTATGAATTATCCAGTTCGTTCTTTTAGCATTTTGCATAAAGGAAATTCTGGTGATAATATCTACGCAGTAGGTTCTTATATTAGTACCAAAGGTGCTTTTGATACCAATATTTTTATTAAAAAATATGGTAACAGTTATAAAATTAACCAATTGCGTTTTGAAGCTGATAAATAGTTAAACCAATACTATATATTTATGTTGTGTGTATGATGCGGTTTTACAGATTTGTGAAACCGTTTTTTATTTTAGAGAATTATTCTGGATTTGGGCGTGTCCCTCATGCTTTGCATTCGGGTCGGGCTTGCTTCGGGCTTCGCTGTTCGCTTCGGCAATCCTTTTTCCACTTTTTTCAAAAGCGTCAAAAGGCAGTGCCACTTCGTGCCCTTCGCATCCCTCACGCTTATCCTTCAGTAAAACTGAAATTATTTTATTAACTTAAAAACCAGTGGTAACAAAAAATTTTCTATACCTTTAGAAATTAATACTTTTCCTGTTTCTCCTTGCATCAATACTTTTATGGGTTGATTAGACAACTGTTCATACTCTAACATGACTTGCCTACAAGCACCACATGGAAAAATCGGTTGGTTTAAGACTAAAGAATTGGTTCTAGCACGAATGGCAATAGCTTCAATTTCTTTTCCTTTACCCAACGCCCCAACATGAAACAAAGCATTTCGTTCTGCACAAATCCCCGATGGATATGCTGCATTTTCTTGATTATTTCCTAAAATAATGGTACCATCTTTCAACTTTACTGCAGCTCCTACATAAAATTGTGAATAAGGAGCATAAGCATTTTTCGTTACTTCAAAAGCTTGATTTAGAAGATTTTGGTCTTCAAAATTTAACTCATTTGCATCATAAACTTCATAGTTTAAGTTTAATTCAATTTTTTCCATACAAAAGTATATTCAGTTTGCAATTTTTATGCTCAAAAGTAAGAATAATTTAGTTTAATGAACGAATTTATAAATATCGATTACAATTTTTTTTTAAAACTATTATCTTAACAATTTTTTTTAATTTAGAGAAGGACAAAATCAACAAAGCCACCCTAAAATTTAGGATGGCTCTTGAATTTATTATTTAAAAAAAATTATGCTTTAGGCTGTCTAAATCCAACGTAATGGAATCTTTTGGTAATAAAGGAAGCATCAGTAAAAGAGGCATTTCCTGCAGGATTTCCACCAGTTACGTGAAAATCAGAAAATGCAGCATTTTGGTTTACATAAATAGGACCATATAAATTGAAAGAAACAGAAGTAGCGGCTTCCATCATTTCTTCTTTGATTTTTTGTATGGTTTCTTGATTAGTAGAATATACTAAACAAGAAATTGCACCATGATTTTGAGCCATTTCCTTTGCGATTTGAATACTATCATTCGTAGAATCTGTTTGGATTAATAATATTATGGGACCGAATAATTCTTGTTCATACACTTGTTGGTCTTTTTGAGAAATTGCTAAAATTAATGGGCTAGATGTACAAGCATTAGGGAATTCAGGATTTTGAATTTTTTGGGGTTCTAAAATCACTTTTCCTAATTTTTTGGCTTCTTCAATACGTTTTATTGTAGATTCATTTTGAATAGCACCACAAACAGCAGGACCCGCCTTAGGATTTTGGCATAATCCTTCTACTGCGGCTTTAAAATCTTGTGCAAATTCATCAAAACTTTTTACACCATTTTCTGTTACTATTCCTTCTTTTGAAACCAATATATTTTGAGGAGCCGTACACATTTGACCACTATATAAACTCACAGAAAATGCAATATTGTTTAACATTTCTTTATAGTTAGAAGTAGAATCTAAAATGGTGGAATTTACACCAGCTTTTTCTGTAAAAGTGATTTTGTTGGGTAAGCTTTCTACATAATTACCAAAAGCGGAACTTCCTGTAAAGTCAATAATCTTAACGTCTTTATGTTCTGCAAGTTTTTTTGTAATTAAATTATCGGGTTGATCAATAGCAATTTGAACAATATTGGGGTCTAAACCATTTTCTTGGAAAGTTCTTTGCATTTCTGCAACTACAATTGCAATAGGATAAATAGCCAATGGATGAGGTTTTACAATCACTGTGTTACCTGTAATTAAGCTTGCAAACATACCAGGAACAGTATTCCAAATAGGGAAAGTAGAACAACCAATAGCTAAAGCAATTCCTTTAGGCACAGGAACAAATTCTTTTTCTAGATTTAAAGTAATTTTACCCATAGGTTTTGTCCAAGTAGTTTGTGAAGTAAAATAAGTAAGTTCTTGATAACCCATTGCTATAGCTTCTAAGGCTCTATCGTTAGCATGAGGTCCTGAAGCTTGAAAAGACATCATAAATGCTTGACCCGTTGTATGCATAGTAGCAAAAGCTATTTCATAAAAATGATTTTTAATTCTTTCTAAACTTTCAATCAATATTGCAGTTCTTTCTTCTACACTGAGTTTTTTCCATGATTGGAAAGCATTTTTTGAAAGCTCCACATATTTATTAACATCTTGATAAACTGGATACTGAATACCTGTTAATTCATTTTTATAAGGTGATTTTTCAGCAGAAACTACCCAATCACCAGTTTGTAACAATCTATCAAAAGGCTTATTTAATTGATTTTCAAATGCTTGTAATCCTCTTGCTTGTGCATCTTCTCCATAAACTGAAGGACTTGGCATTTCTGGATACTGAGCAAAAAAATCACGGTTTTTTAAAGCTTTTAAAGCATTTTCTAAAATGGTTTTGTAATGTTCAAATTTTTCTTTTAATGACATAGTGGTTCCAAAATTGATTTTGCAATGTTAATACTTTTTTTGTTTCGTCAGGAACTTCCTTGAAAATTTTACTATTTTTTTAGTTTTCAAAGATTTCTTAATCTCTTTTTTCATTTTTGAATAAAAAAATGAACATCCCTATAAAACCTGTGATACAAGCTAAGTAAAAAATAAATTTTAATCTCATCAATTCCCATTCAATCCATGCTTTACAACCAGTAAGATGAACGAAAATCAAAGTAAAAAACATAACTTTTAGGAAAGTGAAAAAGTATGACTTCATATTATTTTCAAAAATAGCAAATTTATAAATTAAAAATAAAATTAGTGGCTGTATTTTTGTTCAAATATATACTATTTCTGTTTGTTATTCAGTCTTATATGGTTGCCGATTTGTGATGTCAATTAAATCAACTCCAACTTCTTCAATAATGGGCTTCATTTTATCAACTTCAAAGAATTGGAATTTTATGTTTACATTCTTTTCAAGAAACTTTTCAAGGGGAAAAGGCTTTAAAAACAGTTAGATATTCATTCCATAAAAAATATTTTTGGGGGGGAACCCTAAAATTGTCGTACTACCATCTTCGTTAATGGTTATTTCTGTGTAATTATTGTTTTCAATTTCATAGTTTGCGTAACGGTCTGTTAAAAAGTGAATTTCTTGATTAGTTGAACCAATCCATTGATGACTCAATGTCCGTTTTGTTTTGTCATAACGCCCTGTAATGAGAATATCCAAATTTTCTAATATTGATGTCATTTGCTTTGCTTCAATTTCAAACATTTCGTAACCTGTGAAAAGCATCGTGGTTAAACCGAGTTTTCTGCATTCAATTAACAATTCAAGGACTTCATCAAATTGGTCTAATGGTTCGCCACCCAATAAGGTAATTCCTTCAATGTAGTTGATTTCGCTTTTTATTTTGCAAAGTAGTTCTTGAATGAATAAAATGGTTTTGTTTTCAAAACTCCACATTTCTTTATTCCAACAACCTCTGCAACGAATAGAACAGCCTTGAACCCAAATTACAAATCTGCATCCAGGTCCATAAATAAAACTATGTTCTTCTATGTGGGCAATATTCATACTAGTAGGTGTTACGGACTAACACTAATTTTATTTTGCCTTTTACATTTTCTTCTTTTACATAATAACCCTGTTCCTTGGCTCTTTCAATGATTGTGGCTTTTTGTTTTTCAATAAATGCTATTCTTTCTTGCTCCAATCGCTTTTTCTCTTCTTCCAAACGCAAGCGTTCAGCTTCTTCAAGTTTCTTATTATAAATCTCGTTGTACTGCTTCTCAATTACACGAATAAAGTCAGCTTGGCTTTTATCTGTATGAGAATAAGCATATAGAGCATACCTACCATAATCGTCTTTTCGAAATTCCTGAAATCCCAAACGAAAATCTTGTATATTGGTAATAATCTTACTACCTTCTACACGAAAGCCACACCCAACCGCTTCTAATGCTTCGCATAAACATTCAAGATCAATGAAAGGTGTGGTTGTTTTAATTACTGCACTCATATCTTTTTGTTTTGATTTTTGTTTTGATTTTTTAATTCATTTGCTTGATAAAATTCATCTGTCTTGGTAATAGAATCTAAATCAGCTAAATCGCCTAACAATTTTTGTAATTCGTCAAGACACATTTCGCCTTTTATGCCTTCTGTAAAGGCATTTATTTTTCCATTTTCGTCAATGGTAATGACTATTCTTTGTTCTGCCATATTATTTAATTATTGATTGTACATAATTTTGCTTTCAAGCGTTCTGCTTCCCTCTTGCCTTGTTCGTATTCTTCCCAAAATTCTATTGCCAAATAGGATTGATTATTATGCTCATAAAGTTTACCAATTTGGGGTAATTGGGGTAAATCAGGAACCGTAAGCAGTTTTACTGAGTTTGAATTTTGCTTTGAGGATTTGTTTGATAAAAATTCTGATAAAGAGGATTTATCTTCATTCTGTTGACCACTGGCTTTCGCTTTCTCTTTTTCTTTAAGTTTAATATCATCTTCTAATCTCTTTATCTCCTTGTTTAGTTTTTCAATTTCTGATTTTAATTTGTTTATAAAAACGGCATTTTGAATTTCATTGAGTTCGGAGAGTTTGGCTTCTGCTTCTTCTGCTTCCTTTGGATTTTTTTTTTTGTTTTTACGCCCAGATTTTTCTTGCCATTCATTTTTAACTTTGAGTAGCGATGCTTCTTCAAGGTTATATTTTTCAAGAAAGACCTTTAATTTTTTTTTATATTCAATCTCCTTATCGTTTAGATCTTCTTGTTTTTTTGTTAATTCTTCTTGTTTAGTTTTTTCCTTTTCTTTTAAATCTTCTATTTCTTCATCCAATTTTGCTTTCTTATCCTCTAGCTCTATTTCTCCAATTTCACTTTCAACTTGAGAGTAAATTGAATTGATTTCCGCAATCTTTTCCTTTAGTTGATTTTCAGTAATATTTGCAAAGTCCGTTTGCTTCAAATCTTCTATGTCAGATTTTAGTTTATTGAAAGTTGTTTTCTTGCCAAGAAAAAATCTAGATAATGCTTTTGAGATAGTATTTTCTTTCTTTTCTGCTTCTTGGATTTTATTCAAAATTGAATCCAATACTTTTATAATTTCTTCTTTTTTCTTGTTCCATCTATCATAAAGGGAACTGTGAGTTACTTTTTCGGGTAAATAAAAAGGAACGTTACGCCATTTATAATCCATGCTTACAGAAACTCCGTCATCAACAAAATTTGGTTCAATATTTTCAAATTCAGTTTTTGGAAATAAATTATCAAAGGTTAAATCGCCTAAATCTTTGGAAGATTTCGGATGAATTGTAATAGGAATTTGTTTCTCGTTATTTAAGTAAATTATTTGTTTTCCAGATAAATCTCCTCGTTTTGCTTTTTCTGAAAATGCAAACAATGTTCCATAAACAAAATTTTTTCCTCCAAATACACCTTCATCATGAAAAACATCAATTGGTTTTGATGTAATATTTGTGTGCTTTCTTTTTTCAATAACTTCTTTTTTGGCTGTTTCCCAAAATTGAAAACAGAAATGACGAAATAACTCTTCGTTTTCTTTGCCTTCTAAACTTCTGGTAATATGTTGCGAAACAGCCATACTTTGTTCCGTGAGTTGCCCTGTAAAAAATGTTCCTTGTGGTTTATCAGAATTTGGATTTACTAAAATAAGCGAACCAATATTTTTTACATCGTAACGTATCAAACAAATTTCATTCAGCAAATCTAATTCTTGAGAATACTCATTGACAAGAATATAAAAACGTACTTTTAAGTTTTGCGAAATATCAAAAATCTGTTTTATCACGGTTTTATCGGTCAGGGATTCTGTTTGAATACAAACAATTCCTTCCAGTGCAAATTGTAAGGTTTTTAAAATCTCACTTTTATGATTTTGATTAGCTGAAATATGTGATTTCTGTTGCCAAAAATTTTGTAACAACGCCTCGCTGTAATCAACAGTTTTTGATTTTGTTATGGGTTGTATTTTAGTTGCCATTTTTTATTTCATTTTCTAAAAAGTTCAACAATTCTTTATTAAGTAACTCTTTACTCACAGGGGTAAATACAACGCTTTGATGAATAGTTCCAAATGTGTTTACATCAATATTTTCATTCGAAAATTTTATGAAATCAATAGAGTTGCTAATGTTCCAAACTTGTATTTCATCTTTATTGCCAATAATCAAATATCTATCGTGTGCAGGATAGTCTTTAAATATGGTCTTTAAGTTTTTGAGTTTTATTTCAGGTTTTTCTTTCTGAATAAAGCTGCTACTGTATTGTTTAGAGGTATCCGTAATAACAATTTTATTTTTGCTTTCAATTGATTGTAAAAAGGCTCCAACGGCTCTTTGCTGTTTTTCTGTAATTATATATCGGTCATAGTAAATAACCAAAGAACTATCGTAAAGTCCTAATTTTGCCACAATTTCAGCAAACGAAAATTTATCACCTTGCCGAAATTCAACATGCTGTTTAGGAAGCTTAATTTTTGTATTGGGGTTCAAGTCCATTGGTGCTTGTAAATGCCAAAACGCTTTTTTAGAATTTGTTATTTCGATGAAGTCTTTCGCTATTGGAATATCTAAGTTATATGCAGAAAAGGCAACTTTCTCGTTTATTTCTAATGCGATTGCTTCAAAATCACCTATACTGAAATAATCTTTTTCCAATTCTTCATTCAATAGCCAATTTCGCCATTTCTTTGCTTCTTCTAAGTCATAAGGCATCAATGGCAAATTTTGTATCTGCAATTCAAAGTCATCCCATCGGGAAACAAAGTTTTTATCTTCAAATGTTTTTCTGCTTTCCTCCTTCAAATTGTCAAAACGAATGGAATAGCGTTTCTGTTGAATATTCCAATCAGGTAATATTTTTGTAATCCAATCTTGAATATTTATATTGCAAGGAATTGCTTCGCTTTTAATGTTCGTTTGTCTATCTGATTTCCATAACTGTCCGCTAAAAACATAATAGGAACTTTCAAGATCGTTCCAAATCCAAGAAAAATTAAGAGTATCTTTTTGTTTATCGGTTTTTCCAACTAAATTTTTATTATTTTTTAAAATGATTTTAGTGAATGAGTTATCACTTGTTGGCAATAGGAGATGTTCAGTATCTTCAAAATTAAGATTTAAAGGCTCTAATTCTTCTTTATTAGCATTCGGTTGCAATCTTCTGAAATATAAAATGATAGTTTTGAAGAATGAATCATTTTGGGTAAACCAGATTTGATACTTGCCCTCTTCTGAGACGAGCATTTTTCCTGTCTCTTTGACGGTATAATTGGTTAATTGATAGTGTTCATCAAACACCCCAATGTTTTTAAGATAGTCCTTAATCCTATTTTCAATCAAAAGTTCAAAACGTTTTTTGCCATTTAGGTATTCCTGAATGTCTTTGCGTTCTTCTTCCTTCTGTAAGCGTAAATACGCCTGCGCAGAACTGAGTTCGATTGTTTTAGTTAGCTTTACTTTCATATTTTATAAGTGTTTTGGGCTAATGCTCTTAAATCTTCAGAATTGGATTTTTGGCTATAATATTCATAGCTGCCAATGATTACCAACTGAAATTTTGCTCGGGTTATAGCAACATTTAATCGGTTGGGATTATCTAAAAAACCATCTCGGTTGGTTTGAACCATTGAAAGAAAAACAATATCAGCCTCTTGTCCTTGAAATTTATCTACTGTGTGAAGTTTGATGTTTACACGATGTTTACCGCTTGTAATGTTGAAATTGGAAAATCCATTTTCATTCCCAGTGAGTTTTTGTAGTTCTTCGCGAAGCAATGTTTCTTGTCCTCTGTAAAAAGTTAAACACGCAACCGACCATTCTTTTCCTTCTGGTTGAGCATTGTTTTTAGCAAACTCCAAAAACAGTTTCAGTTCTTTCAACAGTGTTTTTACTTCATTAGGGTTTTTCCCTCTAAAAGCATTTCCTTTTACATCAATCCAAACACTCCGATAAGGATATTCATTGTAATTCCATTTTCGCAAATTTTCAATGGTATGTGGGTGCTGTAAATCCAATAAAGCATTTTCCGTTTGATAAAATTGCTCTCTCGGAAACTTTGAAATATGAGGGTGCATACGATGTTGATACTTCAATGTCGTTTTTCGATTCTTAATATCTTCTTGATTAAATCCCTCAGAAATGGTTGATTCAAATTTTAATTTCCTCCCCAAAATCCCCTTTACTAAGGACTCTAAAATTGACGGGAATGCCATTGAAGCAATTATATTGATTTGTTCTTCAACTTTTTCTTTGTCCAATGATTTTGGTATAAGTTCTTCAATTACTTTTCCATAAGTTTCTTTTAGTTTGCTGTTTTTAGTGAGGCGAATTTGATGTTCTCTATCCACACGCCAAGCAATTTCTTCTGCCCAACTTTTCTCAACGAAATAAGTGTTTACAGATTCAACGATTTCAAAACTGTTTTTAAACTCGCGTCCTTTTTCCCTAAGCTGAAACGAATGTTGTTGCTGGTAAACATTGTGAATAAAAGCGTGCTCGCTTTCTTGCCATTTTGTGCTTAGCAATATTGCGTGACTTTCAGGAATTAAATGCAGATTTTTTATAAGAAGATTATTTTGAAACAGTATAATCTCATAAGCTGCTAATTCTATTTTGCTTACATTTTTAATTTTTCGCTTTACAAATAACCCATTTGATGTTTCGTCTTCATTGTCTTCTATAACTATGAAAATTCCATTTTTATGAAAATCTTCAGTTCTGCCACTGGAAAGTTCATCTAAGATATATTTTACAATTTCTAGTGGAACAGGCAAAACGAATTTATTGTGTTTGCCTCGCAAAATCTCTTTTAATTTCTACAAGTAAAAAACAGCTTGTTGTAATTCAGGTGAAATTGGTTCTCTGTCAATAGTTAATTGTTGAATATTTGAAACAATTTGTTCTCTTTCTGTAAATGGAGAAAGTTGCATTACATCACCTACTAATATCCATTTCTTAGCATATAAAGCAGGAACAAGGAATTCTTGAAATGTAGTTTTACTGCTCTCATCAATAATCAAATAATCAAATTCAGGAACGATTGGTTCTGAACTGAAATACTTTAATCTATTATCTTTTTCATCTTTTTTGAGAATCCCCTTGCGTAGTTTGAATTTCGGGTGTTGCAGAATGCCGATAGTTGTACCGCAAACAAGGTTTGAAATATCAAGCAACAATTTTTCATCAATAGAATTGTCTTCTTTCAGATTGTCAATTTGAAATTCTTTTATGTCTTCGCTAATGCGTTGTTCATCGCCAATACGAACTGGAAGAATATGAAATTGCTCTAATAAATTTGTACCGTTCTTTTTTTCTTTTAATCGTTCCAAAACATTGTCAATAGCAACGTGAGTAGAGCCGCATAATAAAACACGCTTACCTTGTTTGGCTAATTGGCAAATCAATTCTAAAATAACCGTTGTTTTACCGGAGCCGGGCGGTCCTTCCAAAATGGCAAAATCGGGGGTATTAATGGCCTGATGAATAAATTGGCGTTGCTCTTTGGTTCCGCTTCTTGTTTCGTCTGTAATTACAAACCATTCTTTTATTCTTTCATTTGTTGGTGTTTGCCAATTAATCCGCTGTCTATTTTCAAAAAGTTTTATGAGTTTGGCGTGTTCGCCAACGGGCATACGCATTAGCGTACTAATTGCCTCAATTTGTTTGCGTAACTGATAAGTATTGACTTTTACAGTAAGAATTGAATTGTCCGGTGGAAAGACAAAGTTCCAATAACCTTTTTCGTTTCGCTTTTTTAAAACAATTTTATTTTCGCTTTCTGTACCTGCTGCCACTTGATATTTATTATTCTTGTTATCTTCAATCTCAATCCCGTCATCAAAAAAGTATTTCAAAGGTGAAAATCCTGGAATATCGTCATCCGTGATGTCGTCTAATTCTTCGAGTTGAATCCAAAAAGCGTCTTTACTGTTTTTTCGAGTGTTTTCAATTTTGAATTTCAGTTTATCATAGATTACCGTTTTCCCAAAATCGTTAGTGTTTGAAAGGGTAATGTTTAAATCATCGTTTCTTGATGCGTTCAGTGTTTGTCCGTTTTCAAATTTGAGATTTTCAAAATCTATGAAACTGACTAGTTTCCTTTGTTGAATTTCGTTTGCGTTTTCGCTTGGTTTTTGTCCATTTTCAGAATAAACAATGTAACGATGAAGTTCGTCCCTGATGATTGTTCCTTTGGGTGTGCTTGGTGGAATAATTTTGTATTCAAAAGTTTTTTTATTCCAAAACAACATCTCATCTTTTTCAAGATCATTATCCAAAGCAACTTCATTGAGATTAATAGAAATAACAGTATGGTCTTTTACGCTACCTCTTATTGTGTTTCCAACTTGTATTTCATTGGCAATATTTTCCTCGATTTGTATGATTGTATGTTTTTGAACTTCAAACAATTTTCCAATTAAACGCAATTCCGCAATATTGTCTGTTTTAATTTTTTTCCATTTTGCTTTAATATTCTCTTTTTTCTCTAAGGCTGTAATTGCATTTTGCAAATAAGTCTCAAATGGCTCTAATGATATCCTTGCTGTCTCTTTTATTGCTTTAGAAACAACTGAATTTGTCTCATAGGTTAATTCCCAATCCTTTGGCAAATTATAAAAGTAGAATAACATTTTTTAGCTAAATAAATGGATTATTATAAGATTCTTGTTTGAGTTTTGGTATTTCTTTGTCTTGTTCTTTAACTAGGGATTCAGGTTCATCGTTAGAAGCAGAAACTGCACGGCTTTTTGCCCACAAACGCATTTTAGAAATTGTTTCATGCATTGTTCTTGAGAGCGGAAATGTTTTTTCGATTGCTTCTAAAATATGCTCGTTAGTAACTTCTTTTTCTTCATCATACGCTTGAAAAAGGGCTTCTTTTATCACCTCTTCCAATTCAGCACCTGAAAAACCTTTACTTGCTTGTGCAAGTTTGTTAGTGTCAAAATTTTGGGGATTTCGGTTTTTCTTTTTCAAATGTATTTTGATGATTTCTTCACGTTCATTTTCGGTGGGTAAGTCCACGAAGAAAATTTCGTCAACACGCCCTTTACGAAGTAATTCGGGCGGTAGTTGAGAAATGTCATTAGCGGTTGCTACCACAAAAACGGGTTTTGTTTTTTCTTGCATCCAAGTAAGAAATGTACCCAGTACTCTAGCGGTGGTTCCTCCATCTGTGCTGCCAGAGGAAGCAATTCCCGACATACCTTTTTCAATTTCATCAATCCATAGAATACTTGGTGCTATGGCTTCTGCAATATTCAGGGCTTCACGTATATTCTTTTCAGACTCGCCCACAATTCCTCCAAATATTTTCCCCATATCTAAACGTAACAATGGAAAATGCCATTCATTACCGACTGCTTTGGCTGTTAAACTTTTACCCGTTCCAGGAATACCTAATAGTAAAATACCTCTCGGATAGGTTAATCCGAAATCTTGGGCTCCTTTATCAAAAGCTCTACCGCGTTTTATCAACCAATCCTTTAAGTTAGCCAATCCACCCACATCAGTCATTGTTTCTTTAGGATGATAATATTCAAGATAGCCACTTTTCTTAATTACATTTTCCTTTTCACGAATTACCAAAGGAACCTCTGTGCTGGAAAGAGCATCATTCTCAATGTATGCCAATGAAAAAACTTTTTCTGCTTCCATTATTGTTAGTCCTAATGCAGATTCAATTAATTCATCATCGGGGTTGTCTGAATTTGGAATATTGTACGCCAAGCAAACTTTTTTGTAAATGGCTTTTATATCATCAAAACTTGGATAGGGCAATTCAAGAATATGCACTTCCTTTTCAAGTTCCTTAGGAAGTTGACGAAAAGGCTGAGAAAATAAGAGAGTTTTATCTTTAGAGTTATCTAGGGCAAAGTTTCTAAGTCTTCTAATCGTTCTTGGTTTGTCCTCTGTGAGGTCGGGATGAAAATCTTCTAAAAGTAAAAGAATGTTGTTTTTTTCGTTAAAGAAATCTAGTGCAGAGTCAGGTATTTGTGTGTCTTCGTTCTCTGATAAAAATTTTTTCTCTTTTGAGTTCCACTTTTTTATTCCTTCAACTCTGTTCCAAATGAACAAGTCTTTTTCTAACTCATTTGAAGCCTTTACAAGCATTGCGTGAATTCTCAAAGTCTCGTAAGTGATTATTTGTATCAGTTTTACATTTGCTTTTATGAGATTTAAAAGGTCTTTTTCCATTGATTTAGAATATTTATACTGAAATATTATGTTAATAAATGGTAAGGCAAAGATTATTACAAACTATCAGCAAATATAAATATTTATTTGATATAAACTACAGCCAGTTGATATTTTTTTTTACGTCGTTTTCCGTCTTTGCTAAAATTTTCTTATTCAGAAAAATATCCACCAACAAATCTTTAATGTTATCTAAGCCTTTTTCTTTCAATCTTTCTTGCAAAACTTGCTCAAAAGATTGGCTGACTGGGTTATTGGTTTTCACATTTTCAAAAAACTTCCGTGAAGCAATACGACTTATACGTTCTTTTTGCTTTGCCCATGTATCAAGCAAAAAACATCACGGGTAGGCAAGGAATAATTTAGCACTTCTGCCCAGCTTGCCACAAATGTAATGTTGGGCGATTGTTGTTCTTTTTCTATCGCACTACGATCACTTTAACATTAAATATTTTTCCTTTTATATTTCGTTCGCCTTGTAATTCTAAGAAATTATTAATATCCTGAATTGCTTTTGGTGCATAAATATAAAAAATTAAATCTGTCAAGTAGTCAAGCACATGATACGACTCTATATCAATTTTTAATTGGTCTATAAACTTGCTGTCATTCTTCTCGCATTCATTTATTTGCTTAACTTCAATAATAACTCCTTCTTCCATTAAAACAAAATCTAATCTCGTAGATTTACCTCCAAATTTTGTTAATGGGTTTTCATATTTCATTGTTGGAAATACTGACTTTAAGGAAACATATAGCAAGTCTTGGACATCATATTCATCTTCAATTTTTATCACCGTTTTTGGTTGTTTCTTGGGGTTTGAAGCCTTGCCACCATATCTTTCTTTAGGCTCAGTGATTTTTACAACTGCATTCTCAAAATTCTCTAAAATCTTAATTATCAAATCTTTTGCAGATAAGTTTTTGTATGTTGTTTTCGTAACTGCTTGCTTGCTAAAATGACTTTGCAATTCTGCTAATACAATCAAATCAATAGTTTCTAACTCTTTTCTACTTAAATCAGTAACAAAACTATCTATTTCTGTTTCAAATTGATTTTGATAAATGTATTTTAAAATTTTAGTAGGCACTTCATCTGTTTCTTCAGATTTTAACTTACTCAAAAAATCTTGCTCAAATTCAGAAAAGAATTTTTGAACTAAAAAAATTTCTTTTGCTGATGACTGTTTAACAAAAGTTTCAAGGTGTTTGTATGCTTGACTATTTTTGTCCGAAGTTAAAGATATACCAAGAAGTTTGTATTTGTCATGTCTATAATGTGCTACTCGTTTGTTTTCAGGTTTGTTAATTATTGATAAATCTTCGTTATCGGGTGCTATTCCTTTAAACCCTTTGGCGGCTAAAGTTTCTTCTTCGCCTCGTAAAGCATCTATATTTTTGCTTTGTAATTTATTTTCGTCATAAATACGCCAAAAACAGAACTCTTGAATGGTAGGGTACTCAAAAATCCTTTTTGCATTATGCTGTATTATATCGTTTATCCAAGTCATAAACTAAATGAACCAAAGTTTATCAGTAATTTTCTTAGCAAGCATTATATCCCAACGATCAATCTCACCAAGTTTATCCAAAAGTCCCGACATAATAGAAGGGTATAAAATTGTAACCGTTTTCTTAGAGGGTAAGAATGTTCTGTGAGAAAGATGAGAAAACCAAAAAATCTGTGTTGAAAGATAGCGTAAATCTTCAAAGGTTGAACGTTTGTCTATTTCAATTTCTAATGTTATCGTGCTTTCTTGAACAAAATGTACTAAAGAACGGTATTTTGAAAGTTCTATGTAAGTGCCTTTGGGTGTGTTACTTTGTCCATCATTTGAAAACAACCTAAAATTATGTCTGTAAGCAAGATGAACAAAGGCATATTTGAAAGTTAAGTTTTCATTTTGGAATTTTTTTATCACATTCTCAACGGCTTTTATTTCATACTTTTTACTTGCTGATTTGAAAAGATGGAAAACTAAGCGAAACTCCGAGTTTTTATTGATAATTTCTTGTGTGATTATTTCTGATAAAGATTCGTAAAGATGCTTTTCCAAGTTTTCCGCATAATCATCAAAAGTTGATAATGGCGAACAATAACCTACCAAGTACCTTCCGTCTGAATGAAATATTTGGGCTATACCTAAAACTCTCTTACCATCTTTGTTCAAAGATGAGCCTATCCCAATCACCAATTCTTCTCTACGCTTTTCAATATTCTGAATAGTCCAACCAGTCCCACCAATCTTTGCATAGACGTTAAGAGCAAGATTGTTCATTACGAATTGGTTAATTTTTTTGAGGTGTTTTTCTTGTACGTCTTGTGTAGGGATACCTTGTCCAATTAATTTTGCTTTGCAAACAAAATACGGACTTTGCTTAACATCCGTAATTCTTGAATGTAGTTCGTTAAGGATAATAATACAAAGTTGTGATGACAAAACCTGCTCTTCGTAAACTGCATTTATGTATGTTCCTGTTTGGGTATCTGACAAAAATAGTGTTATAAAAACAGGTTTTATATGAAACAAACTTTTTAAGCGTGTTTCAAGTTGGTTTATAAAACCTTCTAAAACACCTTCGTTGAACTTTGGGCAAATAATTGTAATCTTAATTTCTTTATTTTCAAAAAACTTAAAACTGTATGGTTTCAGTTTTGAAATCACGTCATTGTAATAACCTTTTTCCGTCCTATTTTCAAAATAGTATCTAATTGGGTCTTCCAATTTATCTGCTTGAACTTTATCATTTTCAAGCGGTAAATATTTCATTGAAAACTCAGTAAATTTATTTCCACAAGGTAAGTAAATATTATTTCTGTTGATTTCAAGCCAATCAAAGGTTTGTTTAATTACTTTAAAGTTTTCCTGGTTATGTTCCAATACTTGCATTTGTGCATCAAAGTTCCCTTGCTGTCCTGTGGCTGATAAAAAACGTTTGATAGACTGTTTATTGGCAAAAATGATATTTTCTTTACCCTTCAAATCACTACACACTATCCCTATCTTTTCAAATTCATCTTTACCGATTGAGAATTTTAAGTTGATACTTCTTGAAAGTACAAAAAAGAACGAAATAGTCCCGTTATATGAATTAAAGAAAGTATTAAAGTGAATTTGATTGTGGGCATTTAGTCCATTTATATTTTCTAAGAGCTTTTTTGATGATAAGATAGTCCAGAAGTGTTCTTCTCTTTTTTTGGAAACTTTAAATGCACTGTTATTTTTGAACTGCTGTAAAATGCAACTCTCTATAACTTTGCTGACAATTTTAGGATTGCTTTGAATATTAACAGTTTCTTTTATCCCATTAACAGTTGTTGTAGGATTTGATTTCTTGTTCCAAAAATAGATGCGTCTTTCTATTTGTCCGTTATCAAGTTTTACGTCATACCTATAAAATTCATAATCAGAGTTTTCTGTACGAAGTTTTTTATATGCTTCTATCATAGCATATTCATCATAAGATAGGTATTGTAAGTCAAAATAGTCTTTTTCAAACTTACACTCAAATATGTTTAGGAATAGTCCTGTCATAAATTTGGTTTGTTCTTAGTTTGGGTTTTTAAGCTTGCCACTAACGTTTCGCGGCTTGCCGCAGGCGGGGCGCCAAACTGCTGTTAGTAACTGTTTTTTGTTCTTTCGCTACATTGGAATACGACTTATGTTAGCACGTTTTAAAAGTCTGCCAAATGAGTATATTCCTTGTTCGTAGTCGTTATCATACCAAAGTTCTGCATTTGATTTTTCTAAGGTTGTAAATTCTTCCGAATAATAGATGATAATTTGTCCATTATCAGCGGGGCGAATTACAAGTTTTATATCTCTATCGTTTTTGAGAACTCCCGAAATAACTGTAAAACTTTCTTCGTACCAACCTTGTATGTTATAGTCTGCAAGAGTTGCTAAATGAGCCTTTACGTTTCGTTTTGCTCTTTCAATAATTCTGTGAACGTAACTAAAATCACTTGTTCGTGAAACGTGTTGCAAGGCTTCACCTAATTTTGTGCCTACATACTTTTTCTGTGCATTTTCAAGTTCTTCTAAACTTGTGATACCAAGACTAAGAAGTAATTTTTCAGGGTCAATTGGCTCTTTTTCGGTTTTTTCTTGTCCGTTTATCCGTTCTTTCAAACGCCTTTGAATTTCCTGTTCTAACTCTTCATCAGAAAGAATATGCAACTTGTCTTTGGGCGTATTAACCAAAATTAAAATCTCTTCTTCGGTATAACCATTTGGGTTACTCAGCAAAGACTGTCTAAATTTGATGTCTGCAATAATTTCATCATCACTTCTTAGACGGTGACGTTTCTCGTACAAGTCCGCAAAATATTCTTCCGCTTGTGTTTCGTTTTCATGAAACCAAAGTAAAAGTTTAGAAAAGACCTGTTTTGTACTTTCTTGTCTATGTTTTAGCCCTTCTTCTCGTAAAAGTTGTAACACTCTTTCTGTAATCTTATTGGCTATGTCTTTTGCTGTTTGAAATTTGCCTTCAATGTCAAGTGCAATTTCAGTTGCAAGTAATTCAGCCCGACAATCGTAACTTAAAAGTTCCAAAATATCTTTGAGGTCATTGAGTGGCTTAGGCTTTTGTGGATTGTAGTCTTCATCAACAAAAAGGTCTTTCTTTTTTCTAAAATCGCCTTTTTGATTGGGTAAAATCGCATAGTCGTTTAGGTGGGTCTCAAATCTTTGTTCAGAAACAAAGTTTATAAACTTATGCAACCAAGCAAGGCTATCTGAATTTAGATAGGTAGTTAATCTGCTTGTATTTTGAAATTGTGAAATGTCATAAATCAGGTTTCGCATAAACCATTTATCGCACTCTTCCCAAACTGCTACGGATTTAGTCCAATTTTCTAAGCCTTTTTTATCAGGTGTATTGGGATAAAAATCTCTTGCAAAACTCCAAATTTCGTTTCTTTCCTTTGGTAGTTCGTTGGAATTTGGAAAGCAACTAAGCAATTCTAAAACTGCTGTTTTGATTGTAGAAACACAATTAGACTTAATAATTGTGTTTATTCTGCTCACAATATCATCAATCCCTTTATTGGAAGTTGGTTGATAGGCTAAAATAGATTTGTGTTGTAAACTTGAACGCCAATCTTCTTGAAGGATTTTTAAAACATCTTTCAATTCTTTGGGAATACCTTCATCTGCCCAAAGATTTTCTTTCTTTCTAAAATCTCCATACTGATTTGGAATAATTGCATAATCAGTAAGCAATTTTTCATCTTCGCTTACAACAAACTCAATTACGCTATTAAGCCAAGACAAAGTTTCTTGCTCTCTTAAACTAAGTCTTGACATTAGATTTGCAATGTTGTTATGGCTTGCAATCTCTTCAACCATTTTTTTAAGGTCGTAACGCAAATCTTTATCCCAAGTGCTATCAATAATTTTATGCCACTCGTGAATATGCTCTAATTTTGGCAACTTGTCTTTATGCAAAAACTTCGCTAAATGCCAAACCTTTTCAATTTTGCTTTCTGCTGCATATGGAAACAAAGCATTTTCAAGTAAAATCCTGCTTGTTTCAGTTTGCACGATTTCAGATTTAAGCAAATGAGTGCGAATAGGCTTTTGTATATTAGCTTTGAACCAAGTTTTAGAAAATCCTTTTCGTTCTTCGGGCAAATCTGTTTTTGCTAAATGGTATAAATTATTCCATTTGTTTGTAACAGCAAAATCAGTTAGTCCAATTATTAAGTCTAAACTAACCTTGAAAATTTCTTGGTTTGCAAGACTTTCTTCGCCTTGCTCTTCCAAATAAACTCCATCTCTCGGCTCGGTAGGTTCAAATAAAGGAAAATTGATAATTACAGGAAAGTAAAAATTTTCTGTTCCAATCAATGGAAAGTCAAGGAAAATAAAAGGTATATTTTTTTGGATAGAAATAATATCGTAAGTGCTGCTGTTGGACTGCAAAGGCAACGCAATCCTTACATCTACATCAATTTCTTTTCCTTTGTACTTTCTTTTGACTGATTTTTTTAGGTAAGCAAAGATTAAAGTATCAATTTGATTTTGAGTAGTTTTAATAATGTGAACCAAATTAACGCTTGGTGAGAGTGGTTCTTTTTCAACTTTTACGAAAGAAGTAGAAACACCAAGATTATCAATTATCACTTTTTCTATTCCGTCCACAAAAACTAATGTATAGGGCAAGGAATGAAATAGGTCGTTTATTCCTACTTGTGCGGTTTTTTGTGCATTTTCATCAAGTTGATAAGAAAATGTCGAATTGTAATCTGAAAAATCAATACTTTCTTTTGGTAGTGAAACAGCATTATTTACGCTACTTTGTGCAATCTCAAAAGATTTTCTTATGCTACTAACAAGAAAATCTTTGTTAATGTCTGTACGGTCAATGGGAAACTCTACAAATTTCTTAAAAGTATTGTCCTTGAAATACAATGCTTTAACATCTATCTTTTTTGACAAAAGGTGCGTTGTCATAAAACCTGTGCCGAACCTACCTATAATAACAGGCTTGTTTGTGGTTTCGTCTTCATTTTTAACGTCCTTTTTATTTACTTGTCTTACAATACCTTCAACATTACTTCTCGTAAAGTATCCGTAGTTGTGCGAAAAATGGAAACTTGTTGGACTAATATTTATCTTGATTGAAACTTTCTGATTTGGAAAGTCCCCTGAAACATTGTCTTTTGCATTTTGGATTAACTCCCAAATCCAACTCCTTTCATAACTTTTTACGTCATTTCTGACTTTACGCATTTTTTCAATGATTTTATCGGCTGCTGCTTCATACAGTTCCGTTAATGCGTCTGGGTTAAATTCCATATCTGTCATTTGTTGTTTCGTTGTTTTTAAGATGGCTACCAACATTTGACGCTTGGCGTTCTTGCGGGATTTCGGAGCACAAAACTGTCAATACACCACTAAACTTGAATACCTGTTTGACTTTTTAATCGTCTTTACTTTCTGACTTTTTGGCTTTTGTTTCTTCTATAAGTTTTCCTTCAAGACTTATAAGTAATTCAAGGTTTTGTTTGCCTTTTTCTACAAAAATTTCATAAAATTGTTGAGCAGGTCTTACAACTTTTTCACAACTTTCTACCTCAAAACCTGCATACTTGGTTTTTATGAAATTTTGTACTTCAGCAGGAGTTTCAGAAAATTTTGCATGTTGTTCAGATTCTAACCATTCGCCTGTGGCAGAGTATTTTTCGGAACTTACTATTTTATCTACTACAAAGTCTACTTCCCAACTTCCATCTTTTTCTTTGCTGTACTTTACTTTTTTAGCATTAGGGAATTTTGCTTTAAAGTTGTTTTTTACGGCATCAGGTACTTTCTTTTGTGCTTGTACAGAAGCAACTAACAAAAATAAAACAAGAATTAAAATTATCTTTTTCATGCAACAAATATATGAAATGGATTTTAATTCTGCAAATTCTTTTATTAGAAGAATTTACCAAGGATGTTCTGTTCCATCAAAGTTTAAGAATTTGCCACTGTCCTTTATAGAAACTTTTGCTACGATATTGTTCAAAATGTTTGTTACAACTTGTTCTGTTGTAAATTTAGCTTTTTTCCGCACAATTAACAGCGGTACAATGCTATTGATATTCTTTTGCATCAAGATTGTTGAGATAAAATGTTTTTGTTATTATTGATTTGTCGGCTTTCGCTTTTGGTAGCATACACAATAATTTGGTATTGTCTCCCATACTTAACAAAGGTGGAATAAATAGCATTTCCGTTTATTAAAAGTACAAAAGCTGAAGTTTGCACCTCAGCTCAGCTTTTGCCAAACCCATGTTGAGAGCATCTTTGTTGTCTCATTTTGTTATTTGTTTATAGCAAAAAGCATCATACGAAGCACTGCACCCGCCATTACGCCAAACTGCTGTTAGTAACTGTTTTGTCTGTCGTAGCATATTTTCAAGTTTATTCTATATCAACGTCTTCAGATTCAATATCATCATTTTTAATTTCATTCATCCATTCTTCAAGAGTTCTTCCTTCATATTTCCACATGTTAACTCCCCAATAAGCTCCCGAACGATTTCTACGATTTTTTCTTGTTTCAATTTCACGAGTTAGTGGCGTTAATCGCCAAACTTTATCTTCAAACTTCACTTCTTTGTTTCCAATAACTTCTGCAACAATGCTTGGATCGTCAAAATACACAATTGTTTTACCGATTAAGCCTAGGCTTTCAAAAGACAATCTATTTCCGACGCTCCTCTTTTCGGTTGAATAGTTGTTGCTCGTTTTTAATTGGTTGCTAATTGGCAAAACTTTCTCGATAAGGATTTCCACTAAATATTTGGCTCTATTTTTAATTTGTTCTTCGCCCCAATTTTGTTGTTCGATGATTTTATCTTTGGCAATTTGCATTCCTGTTCTGTTTTCATAAATCTGTTTTTTGCCTCTGAAAGAATGATTGCTTAATTCTTGATTATGGCGAATCAAAGTCAAGTTTCCTATATTATTCAAATAATTATCGTGAATTACTTTATAATTTGGACCAAGTTCATTTTTCCAAGTATCATTAAGGGTTTGTGGCATAATATGTTCGATTTGCAAAAACTTGTCCGTCAAAGCAGGGCGATTTTTCGTTAAACTTTCTTCAATCAAACTGAACAAAAATTTGCCAGCCTCAAAGTTATAAAAATTAGATTTTTCATTCAATAAATAATCTTGAATTTCATTGTCATTGGGTAATCGCATTGAAAATGCTTGGTTTGCACAGATGTTCAACATTGCCTCTTTCTTATTGGGGGCTAAAATTAATTCGTCAAAATACTTTGCAAATAATGCAGCTTCTTTGTTTTCTGATTTTCTTATTCCTAAAATGCTTTTACGAGCAACGTAGATAAAAATTGCATCTAAAATCGCCAAGCAATCATCATCGGTAATTTTTTGCTCTGTTCTTAAACGTAAAATGCCTAAAATGAAAGAATGAAATGCTGATACTTTAAGAGTTCTTAGGTCAGCAATTTTTTGGTCAATTTTATTGTTATCGCTTGATTTGTAACCGGCTAAAATTGCATATTCATTAGAATACTCCGCCATTTTTTTAATTAGTAGTTCATGGTTATCATCACCGAACAACTCTTTAAATTCACGATAAAGTTCTTTATAGTTTGTTTCAGTCGCTTTTTTATAACTTGCAATATCAATCAACTGCATATAATCACGAATAAATGCAGAAACAGAAAAAGCCTTGTTATCGCCTGTTAAGTTCTGTTCAATTTTCAACCAAAAATCGTGATATAACTTATTTTGTTGATCCGAAGTTTTTCCCAGCAATAAATAGTTTCTTACTAAATCCGCAAGAGACAAAGGTTTTCCTAGGGAGTTCATACTCTCAAAAATTTCTTGTGGTTTTTCCCAATGGTTTCTCTCTGGCTCTAACTGAATAGTAACGATGTTAAAATTCGTTAATCCTTTTTCAATTAATTCTCGGATTTTGTTCTGTTCTAATTTTTCCAATTTTGATTTGAAAAATTTGTAGTTCTTAAAAACATTTGACTTTTTATCGTTAGCGTCTAAATGCTCGCCTAAAATAATGTTCTTATATGCTTTCCAGTCGGATTCAACTTGTTTTAATTTGATTTTATATTCCACATCTCCACTGACGTTATTGTTTTTCAGATACCTTGAGTCAATAGTATTACTTAAAGATTCATCACTAATACAATCACGAGCGGCAATTAAAAACAAAATTGTTGTTGTCAATCTTTGCTGTCCGTCAACCAAAATTTATTTGGCAGGTTGTCCCAAGATTGTGCTTTCTGCGTAGTAAATAATGGTCACAAAGAAGTTGTGTGTATCTCTGCTATTCGCCACTTTCTCAATGTCTTTCAACAAGATTTCGCACATATCTTCGTCCCATTCATAATTTCTTTGGTATGGTGGTATAAAAAAAGTTACATCATTGTTTGATAGTAATTTTAAGATTTGATTGTCTAAACTTCTCATATTTATGTTTTATTGTCTTATCCTTGTTTCAAAGTTACGAAAAATCCGTTTGTGTTGGCTTCTTCAAACAAGGTTTTTAAAAATTTTGTTGGTTTTCGTTTAGTTTATTCTTTTTACAGAAGGATTCAAATTTGTTTTTGCTTACTTTTGAGTTTAGTACGATTATAAATTTGAAGAAGTCCAAAGCAACAAAGGAATTGCATTTTTAGGTGTTCCATTTACTCTCTGCTTTGTGCGTCTTTCGCCTTATATTTTCTCATAGTGCCAAGAATGTAAGTGCTTTTTCTTTAGAAAAAGGTGGAAATAAAGTCAATATATTTTGGGAAAAAATAATCTGCAAATCATTAATCTTGATTGATAATAAAGCGTGAAGGATGCGAAGGGTTTAGCACTGCCTTTTGACGCTTTTGAAAAAAAAGGAAAAAGGATTGCCGAAGCGAACAGCGAAGCCCGAAGCAGCCTGACCCTGAGCGTTCAGCGAAGGGGCACGCCCAAAAAAAGAAATCCCCAATTTAATCCTTCAAAACCAACTTCATATTTTCATCTTTTATAATAATTTTGCGTTGATTGGCTGTTTTGATACTTTCTAATACCATCATTGAGCTTTTGGAATTAAAATCCAATTTTATTCCTTGCTGATGATAAATATGTTTTAAATTGAGAAAATATAAATCTGTTTCATTAAATGGTGAAAGTTCTATTTGAATTGAAAGGTGTTTGGGATAAATTCTATATACTTGGTTAGCAAATTCATGGGCGGAAAAATGATTTTTAAATTGTGCTTCAAACTCTTTTTTAATGGAAAAAATTAAAAACAAGAAAGTTAAAATACTTATTCCTAAAGTTACGATTTGTTGTTTAGGCAGTTCTACGCAAAGAAAAAGTATAGGAAATAAAAATGATAAAGGCATAAAAGCTTTAGCAGGAAATGAAGTCAATAACCCTAAAAAGATAATCATCACTAAATAAATGCAAAAAACTTTACATTCAAAGTTCCATTTTTTCATCAAAATCAAGAAAAAAAATACAGAGATCAATAAACCTACTGAAAAATGAATATTCCAAAAATCAGGAAATTGCCAAATTTGATTCAAAAATTTTAACTGATGTTCCCAAGAATTTTTTTGATAATAAGCCCCGCTCAATAAATCTTTTGGGTTAAGAAATAGGAAAATAGGCAAATATAAAAT
>CAZBPK010000033.1:0-16500 GCA_964493765.1 uncultured Bacteroidia bacterium
TCGTTATCTTTGATTGTGTTGGCCACCTAACGTTTGTTTTTTTGTCTTACAATTTTGTTTTAAACCGTCCGGACACCACGCAAATCAAAACAGAATAGATCGTCGGCAGCGTCATATTTGTATAAGAGACAGATCTTGTAGTTATATGAATAAAAAAATCTTATTTTTGCTATTAATGCTATTTTATAGCATTTCTTTGCAATCACAAGTAGTCTGGAGTGACGATTTTAGTTCGGGCACAGGTTGGACCCTCAATCAGGATGGTACTTTATTAATTCCTAGCTCTGCCCCTACTAACGGAGGTGACCCCAACTCTTGGGTAATTAATAACAATTATAATCCTACTAATGGTCCATATCCCGCTTCAACTACTATAGGTGGTTCAGGCGGTAATCATTTGCATATTACATGTACCAATGTGTTTTGCTCTCTTTTATTTGGGGCACCTGGTCCTGTATTTCAAGGAGGGGATCCCAATACAAATACCAATAGAGCGGCGATTCTTACCACTGCTATTCCTGGTGCAACTTTAACAGGCGGTCCTTTTACTTTGAGTTTTAATTGGTTATGCAAAGGGGAATTAACTTCCAATCCTGGTGTCGGTGCTAAATTAATCTATTCAATTAATGGTGGAGCTTGGCAAGAGCATTCTACAGTATTTAAAGGTCAATCTACTTGGCAAACTTTCTCTATTCCCTTAGCAACTTTAGGGCATGCTTCTGGTCAATCATTTAGAATTGGTTTTAGATGGTTTAATGATGATAATGCAGATGTCGATGACCCGCCTATGATGGTAGATGATATTAAAATTACTGCAGTTCCTGCATCTAATACCATTACAACCACTTCTGTTTCTTCTACGGTTTTATGTCAGACAGAAATTTTTACAGTAAATTTTACTTCTACGGGAACATTCAATGCTGGAAATGTGTATTCAGTTGAGTTGTCTGATGAAACGGGTAGCTTTGCTTCTCCGACGGTTATTGGGACATTAACTTCAACGGCTAATTCAGGAACGATTAGTTGTACCGTTCCAGGAGGGGCTACCCCGGGAACAGGTTATAGAGTTCGTGTAGTTTCTTCTAATCCAGCAGTAATCGGCTCTAATAATGGCGTAAATATTACCATAAATCCCGTTTATTCTCCATCAGTTACTATTAGTGCTAGCCCAGGAACAACCATCTGTGCGGGGCAAACGGTGAATTTTAGTGCTAGTATATCAGGGCTTCCTTTCGCTCCTACTTATCAATGGCAAATTAATACGGGTTCGGGCTTTACCAATATTCCAGGAGCAACCTCTTCTACTTATTCTACCTCTTCTCTGAATAATGGAGATGTTATCAGGTTAAGAATTAATTTTAGTGGACCTTGTAATTCTGGTTCTGTTTTTTCTAATCAATTAACTTTTACAATTACTTCTAGTGTTACTCCGAGTGTAAGCATAACAGCGAGTTCTAATCCTATCTGTTCGGGACAAAGCGTAACCTTTACAGCAACTCCAACGAATGGCGGTTCTTCGCCTACTTATCAATGGCAATTAAACGGAGTAAACATACCCAGTGCCACGGGTTCAACTTATACGACTACCACATTAAATAACGGAGATCAAATTAGAGTAATAATGACTTCTAATGCGAGTTGTGCAGTTCCCACTACGGCTACTTCCAGTGCAATCACGATGACAGTAAATCCGAATGTTACTCCGAGTGTAAGCATAACAGCGAGTTCTAATCCTATCTGTTCGGGACAGAGTGTAACGTTTACGGCAACCCCTACGAATGGTGGTTCTTCGCCTACTTATCAATGGCAATTAAACGGAGTAAATATACCCAGTGCCACGGGTTCAACTTATACGACTACCACATTAAATAACGGAGACCAAATTAGAGTAATAATGACTTCTAATGCGAGTTGTGCATCTCCTACTACTGCTACCTCCAGTGCTATCACGATGACAGTAAATCCGAATGTTACTCCGAGTGTAAGCATAACTGCGAGTTCTAATCCTATCTGTTCGGGACAGAGTGTAACGTTTACGGCAACCCCTACGAATGGTGGTTCTTCTCCTACTTATCAATGGCAATTAAACGGAGTAAATATACCCAGTGCCACGGGTTCAACTTATACGACTACCACATTAAATAACGGAGACCAAATTAGAGTAATAATGACTTCTAACGCGAGTTGTGCATCTCCCACTACGGCTACTTCCAGTGCAATCACGATGACAGTAAATCCTGCTGTTACTCCGAGTGTAAGTATAACAGCGAGTTCTAATCCTATCTGTTCGGGACAAAGTGTAACCTTTACAGCAACCCCCACGAATGGCGGTTCTTCGCCTACTTATCAATGGCAATTAAATGGAGTAAACATACCTGGCGCCACGGGTTCAACTTATACGACTACTACATTAAATAACGGTGATCAAATCAACGTTGTGATGACCTCTAATGCAGCTTGTGCATCTCCTGCAACGGTTAATTCCAATACCATCACGATGACAGTACAATCGCCTACGGTGGTATCTCCTAATGTGGCTTTTTCTCCAGGTAGCACCATCTGTGCAGGTCAGACCGTTTCTTTTACTGAGGTGAATAATTATTCTAATGCTACTTATCAATGGAACATCAATGGTAATCCCGTAGGCGGGGCTAATAGCAATACTTTTTCATCTAGCACTTTAAATAATGGTGACCAAGTAACTGTAACTATTACTCCTAATTGTGGTTCTGCGGTTACTAGTACTCCTGTGACGATTACTGTTAATCCATCTAATTCAGCGAGCGTGTCTATAAGTGTTAATCCCGGTACAACAATATGTTTAGGGACGAGTGTAACGTTTACGGCTACTCCTACGAATGGCGGTGCAAGTCCTTCTTATTCCTGGACGGTGAACGGTAATTCGGTAGGTAGCAATTCTCCTACTTATACAACGAACACCTTGCAAAACGGAGATGTTGTTCAAGTAACGATGCAATCTTCTATACCTTGTTCTAATCCTGTGTCTTCACAAGTAACAATGACAGTAAATAATCCATTGCCTGCTTCTGTAAGCATCACTTCCAGTACAGGAACTACGATTTGTTCGGGACAAAGTGTAACGTTTACAGCTACTCCTACAAATGGTGGTGCTAATCCTACTTATCAATGGCAATTAAATGGTGTCAATATTCCCGGAGCCACAAGTTCTACCTATACCACAACAACGCTTAATAATAATGATGTAATCAATGTCGTAATGACTTCTAGTCTATCTTGTGTTTCTGGAAGCCCTGCATTTTCTAATAATATACAATTTACTGTAAATACACCAGTTACGCCTGGCGTAGTGATTTCTGCTAATCCTAATACTGCTGTATGTCAAGGAACGAATGTTACTTTTACTGCTACGCCTTCAAATGTAACCAATCCTCCTACTTATCAATGGTATATTAATGGAAACCCTGTATCTGGTGCTACTAGTTCTACTTTCAGTACTACTACTTTAAATAATGGAGATGTTGTTACGGTAGAACTTACTTCCACAGATGCTTGTGTAACTCAATCTACGGTTACTTCTAATGCTATTACCGCTCAAATCAATACCCCTCTTCCTGTCTCGGTGAATATTGTAGCCAATAATACTGCGGTATGTTCAGGTACGGATGTACAATTTACTGCGAATGTCAATAACGGGGGAACTCCTACGTATCAATGGCAAGTAAATGGAGTGAATCAAGGAACAAATAATCCTGTATTTACATATACTCCAAGTAACGGAGATGTGGTAATCTGTATCGTAACTTCTTCTTTGAGCTGTGTAAGCAATAATCCTGATACTTCTAACGCAGTTACCATAACGGTTCATCCTAATCCTACTTTGAGTTGCTCTGCTAATGATACTACTTTTGGTAATCCTAATACTTTTGTTGCTACCGCAACAGGGGCTAACCCCATTACTTATGTATTTGATTTTGGTGATGGTAATCAAGTTACTACTACTAATAATACCGTAAGTCATACTTATACTTCTACGGGAAGTTATAATTACGTGATTACTATTACTGATGGAAATGGTTGTACTGCAACTTGTAATGGTTCTGTAAACGTAACCAATCCACCGGTTCCTATTTCCAATTTTAGTACTCAAAATAATGTTTGGGCGGGCTGTGCTCCTTTCACTGTAGATTTTGTGAATCTTTCTCAAAACGCAACTGCTTATACATGGAACTTTGGAGATGGTTCTCCTACTTCTGTAACTACTAATCCATCTCATACTTTTACTACGCCTGGCGTTTACGATATGTATTTAGTAGCATCTAGTACCTTCGGTGTAGATACTGCATTTGCTACTATTATTGTTTATCCTAACCCTGTTGCAGGAATTAAGGTTTTAACTACTAATCCTAATATTTTTGAGCCTACAGAGTTCCAAGATAATTCCACAGGTGCGGCTGAATGGTTATGGGATTTTGGTGACCCTAATTCCGGTACAAATAATATTTCTACGGATCAAAATCCTTCTCATCAATATACTGCAGGAGGAACATATTCCGTAAAATTAGTAGTAACAAATGCTTTTGGATGTAAAGATTCTACTACTACCCAAATTAGTATTTCAACTGTTTCGAATGATAAGCCTCTTGAGATAGCGAATTTAAGTGTTTATCCTAATCCTTTTAGTGACAAAATTGAAGTTAGATTTTATAGTAATACAACAGAATCCGTGAGTATGGTGTTATATGATGCGATAGGTAAACAAGTAACTCGTTATAACTATCAGCCCCAAATGGGTGAAAACTTGGTTCAATGGAATTTTGAAGATTTTGCTTCAGGCGTTTATCAATTGATGATTCAACAAGGTGAAAAAGTAAGTACATTAAGATTAGTAAGAACAAAATAAGATGATACGTAAACATTTTAATAAAAGAAATAAAATAAGAGTTTGGGGATGGGTATTTTTATTATTCCTTTTTCAGTGGGGAAATACCCAAACCGTTGTTTGGAGTGATGATTTTAATAGTGGTGGAGGTAATTGGACCATAAATGTGAATGGAACTTCAGTCATTCCTGGTTCTACTCCTACGGATGCCGCAGGTAACGCGTGGGTAATAGATGGAAATTTTGCAGATGCTTCGGGTTTTTTTACAAGTATTCCTTCTTCTCCTAATGGGGGTAATTACTTACATATTACTTGTGCAGATGGTTTATGTACAGCATTAGGTGTTACGGGTTGTGTATTTAATACTTCTAATGCTACGAATAAGGTAGCAAGGCTTACCAGTGCTATTCCTGGGGCTACACTTTCTGGAGGTCCTTATACTTTGCGTTTTGAATGGATTTGTAATGGGCAGGTAGGCTCTGCATTTGGGAAATTGGTGTATTCTATCAATGGAGGACCCTGGCAGGAGCATTCTACTACTTATGTAGGTACTTCTTCTTGGCAAAATGAAGCCATAGATTTATCAACCTTAGGTTGGAACCCCGGACAGTCTTTCCAACTCGGCTTCCGTTGGAGAAATCAGTCTTCTGGAAATGACCCTGCCTTTGGGATTGATAACGTGAGAATTACTACTACTGTGGTTTCTAATACTATTACCACCAGTACTATCAACCCTACCGTTTATTGTGCAGGGAATAATATTTCCGTAAATTTTACTTCTACAGGTACTTTTAATGCTGGTAATGTTTATACTTTACAAATGTCTGATGCCTCTGGAAGTTTTGCTAGCCCTGTTACCATTGGTACGCTTAACTCTACGGCTAATTCGGGTACTATTACTGGTACTATCCCCGGAGGAACTGCTCCCGGGACTGGTTATAGATTTAGAGTAATTTCTTCTAATCCCGCTGTAATAGGTTCAGATAATGGGCAAAATATAACTATTAATGGTACTATCAACCCTACTGTAAGTATAACTGCAAATCCGGGGAATACGATTTGTACTGGTGATAACGTAACTTTCACAGCAACGCCTACGGGCTTAGGTGCCGTTGTTCCAACGTATGCTTGGACGGTCAATGGAAATCCTGTTGGTGGTAACTCCGCTACTTTTTCTTCATCGTCTATTAATAATGGGGATGTAGTTCAAGTTTCTATGTCTTTTACAGGTCCTTGTAATAATGGGACTGTGAATTCAAATCAAATTGTGATGACAGTTTCTTCGGGGACACCTGCTTCTGTAGATATTTCAGTTTCTCCTAATGATACCGTTTGTGCTGGAAATACTTTAATTTTTACAGCTACTCCTACGAATGGAGGTGCTAATCCTACCTATCAATGGACAGTCAATGGCAACACCGTAGGCGGGAATTCGGCTACTTTTACTACCAATTCTTTAAATAATGGGGATACTGTTCGGGTTACTATGACCTCCAGCTCGGCTTGTGTTCAAGGTCCTGCAACGGTTACATCCAATCCTATTATTATTACTTTTGGTTTAGAAGCGAGCTGCGCTACTGTGGGTGCTCAGGTAGGTCAGTCTGCAACTGTTATAGTTTCTGTTTCTGGAGGCGCCGCTCCTTATACTTTTACCGTAAATAATTTCGGAGACAATACCAATGACACACAAAATAATGTGAATGCTACTTCTACGTCTTTTAATCATATTTATAATACCGCAGGAACGTTTAATGTTTCTGTAACAGTAACAGATGCGAATGGTTGTCAAGCCACTAGTACTTGTGTTATAGTGATCAATAGCAATATTACCAATTTGCCTACTGCGGATTTTAGTTCTACGCCTTTTAGTGGGTGCGGCTCTGCGACTGTTCAATTTACAAATAATTCTACAAATGCCACTAGCTATCAATGGGATTTTGGTGATGGAAATACTTCTACGGATGCCAGTCCTACTCACACCTATACAACCCCTGGCAGTTATAATGTAACCCTCATTGCCACGAATAACGATGGCTCGGATACCCTCTTTAAACCTAATGCTGTTTATGTTTACCCTCAACCTGTTGCAAATGCAATTGCCAGTGATGTATGTATAGGTAGTGCAATGGATTTTACAGATGCTTCTTTACATGCTACTGGTTGGTCTTGGAATTTTGGAGATGGTGGAACTTCTCTCTTACAAAATCCATCTCATACTTACGCGGATACAGGAACTTATACTGTTACTTTAGATATTACAGGATTAGGGGGCTGTACAGATACTTATTCTTTTACAGTTCGTGTAACACAAGTTCCTAATGCAGATTTTAATTTTGTTGCTACACCTGATTGTAATACAAACACCGTAGTATTTACAAATACTTCTACTAATGCAACTGCTTATTTGTGGGATTTAGGCGATGGTACATTTTCTAGTGATACGAATGTTACTTTTCAGTATAATGCTAGTGGAAATTATACTGTAACCCTTACTGCTTTTGCAGGAAATTGTGAGGATATTACTCAACAAATCATTAACATTACTTTATTGCCAAGCCCTACTGCTGATGTAGCAGGTCCTAGCTATGCGTTAACTTCTGATGATGTGCTTATTCAAAATAATACTACTAATGCTGACACAGTGATCATTGATTTAGGAGATGGTAGAACCATTACTCAAACACCGCCTTTTTCTAATATCACTACACGTTATGAAAATGAAGGCACTTATACGGTAACTTTAACTGCTTCCAATGGAATCTGTACAGCTATTGATACTTTTATTATCAAAGTAGAATATCCTGAAATTATAACCATTCCTAATGCATTTACACCTAATGGTGATGGAATGAACGAAGTATGGTATCCTGTAATTCTAGGTTCAGATAATTATGAAACACTCATTTATGACCGTTGGGGAATTCTTATTACTACCTTAAAACCTAACGATAAATGGGATGGTAAGTTCAATGGAAAACCTTGTCCAGAAGGGGTTTATATTTATCATTTGACAGGTACCATGAAAAAAGGTAAGAAAATTAAAAGAATGGGAAGCATTACTCTGTTAAGATAATTAAAAAGGTAATTTTTTCAATTCAACTCGCAGTATTTTTGCTGCGAGTTTCTTTTTTATGTTCAAAGGGAATGTTTTTATCTTATTATTTTTCGCTCATTTTTTGGAAGCACAAATTGGTTCATGGAACATTTTAAATGTTAAATATGAATTAGATAAATCTTGGTCTTATGTTGGGGAGGCTCAATTGCGGTCCCTGCTTTTTTATAATCATTTTCATTATTATGAATACAAGGGGTTTATCAATAAAAAGTGGAATGATGAACTTATCACGTCCTTAGGTATAGGAAGTTACCAGACTTTTAAGGAAGGGGGGAATTTTATGAAGCCTAAAAATGCCGATGAACTCCGTATTAGTCCCCAAATAATTACTATGCAAAATTTTCATTCTATTCAATTAGAACATAGGTACAGAATGGAATTACGTTTTATAAATAAAGGATATAAAAATCGCTTTCGTTATAGACTGAATTTAAAATATAGTTTTCCTAAAATTCCTGTATCCTGTTTTTTGAATAATGAAATTTTTTTTGGAACTCAAGCACCTTATTTTGAAAGAAACCGTTCTTCTTTTGTGATACAATATAAGATTTCTCATTTTTTGAGTTACCAATTGGGCTTTCTCTATCAATTTGATTATAAAATTAATGATGAAATAGGTAAAAATTTTGTGATTACGGGATTGTTTTTTGATTTAAAAAAGCATAAGTTTTCTAGTAACCAATCACTAGATTGAAATCTGATCTATCAAAATTTTAACAATAATTTTAAAAATGATTTTTTATTACCAAGATAAAATTTTTAATTTTGTAAATGATTTTTGTACTCATTGAATATGTATAAACTATTGGGAATTATTGTTTTAGTGTTGAATTGTGTTTATGCACAGAAGGTGGGTTTAGTATTATCTGGAGGAGGGGCTTTAGGTTTAGCTCACATTGGAGTTTTAAAAGCGTTAGAAGACCATAATATTCCCATTGATTACATTACTGGTACCTCAGCAGGGGCTTTAGTAGGTGGAATGTACTCAGCGGGTTTTTCACCATCAGAAATGACCTATCTAGCTATTACTCAAAAAAATGAGTGGTTGGGTTATGGATTAACCATTAAAGATAGACCCTATTACAAAGAAAGTAGAAATTTTGGTACGTTTGTAAAAATACCCATTTCTTTTAAAAGTGGGGCTAGTTTTATTCCCGATAACTTGGTTTCGGATTATGGAATTAATCTGGGGCTGACCCAGATGGCAACAACAGCTTCTAAAAAAGCAAAATATAATTTTGATTCTTTGTTTGTTCCTTTCAGAGCCATAGCGGCTGATATTTTTGATAAACGTATTATCCCTTTAAGTGATGGAAACTTAGCATTTGCTATTAGGGCTTCTATATCTGTTCCTTTGTTTTTTTTGCCCGTTTCTAATCGTTTATATACCAATCTAATTGATGGGGGGATTTATGATAACTTCCCTGTAAAAACCATGATAGATGAGTTTAAACCTGACTTTATTATTGGGGTACATGTAGGAGGGGCTCCCCCTAAAAGGGAAGAAGTGATTGAAAAAGATAAGTTCTTTAAACAATTACTTTATCAAGCAATGGACCAAGTCCAATGGCAAAAACTCCCAGAAAATTCTGTTTATATTTCTCCAGACCTAGAAAATTTATCTGTAACAGATTTCTCAGACCCTTTATTTGCTATTCAGAGAGGTTACTTAGCCACCATTAGCTGCATTGAAGACATTAAAGCCAAAGTATCTATAACAGTAGATTCCACAGAAAGGGCTTTAAAAAGAAAAAAATTTCGTGAAAACTTTCATGCTTTTGAATTGGACACGATAATTTATCATGGTGTTTCGCCAGCAGAAGCTTTTTATTTAAAAAATATTATGATGCTCCCTAAAGATACCATTTCTTTTTTGAATTTTCGTAAATCATACTATCGTGTGAGGACTGATGGTAACTTTAGAGGGGTTTTCCCTGAACTTTTTTTTAACGATAGTTCCCAAAAATATAGTTTAATTTTAAATGTTACGCCTCAAAGAAACTTTGGTTTACGTTTTGGGGGTGCTTTTTTTTCACCTACTGACCATCAAATTCATTTCGGGGCTTATTTTTCTAAAGTTTATTTTGCTTCATGGAATGCAGATTTAGATGTTGAGAGAGGTTCTTTTTCTAATTTTGTGAATTTAAGGGGAAGAATGGATTTGCCTACAGGTTTCTTTCCTTTATTTTTCGAAATAGAAAATATGCTTCAATCCAATAAATACCAATGGATTACTAAAGGATTATTTTCAACAAGAAACTCTTCAGATTTAGTATTTAATAGTTTTGAGTTTATTCCCAAAATAGGCTTCCCTATTCAAGAAAATGGTAGAATTTTTTTAGGATATAACTTGTTTAATCTGAACTATCAATATTATCCCTCAAGAAATTTTACTTCCAATGATGAGCTAGATAATACTTCAATTTCAGGAAGTAGTGTATATGCTACATTTGAAAAAAATACGCTTAATTCCAAAATGTATCCAACGAATGGTTCTATTTTTTATTTAAGCGCAAGATATAATTCAGCTTTTGAAGACTATGCTCCAGGAAATTTATCTAATATCCCGAAGCAATCAGCGAAACATTATTGGTTTCAAGCCCGTTTAAATTATCAAACGTATTTTCAAATCAAAAATTTTATGATGGGTTTTAGCTTTCAAGCCGCTTATTCGGGGCTTCAATCACTCGCTAACTATCGCTCTACTTTAATTACTTCTCCGAGATTTTTACCTTTCCAAGATTCTCAAATTCTAGATTTAGAAAAGTTTTATTCTAAAGCTTTTGCTGCACCAGGTTTGGTTTTAAACTTAGCTTTAAATAAGAAATGGAATTTAAGAACTGAAGCCCACTGGATGCAATCTTTTTACAGCATAAATCAGAATATTTCAGATAAACCACAACTAATTTTTAATCCTAAAATTGATAATAAAGCTTATGCCTTGACGGCAGGATTTTATTATGATACAGCTGTAGGACCATTGGGTATTTTCGCCAATTACTATGACAACAATCCCAATCCAAACTTTAGAGTCTTTCTCCATTTAGGTCTTTTACTTTTCAATAGACATCCTTGGGATTAAATTTAATGTATCAAATTGTAAGTTGAGTTTATTTGTTTGGGTAAATAAATTATGATTTTTTTTAATTTTTTTGTTCATATTGATAAAACATTATATATTTGCAATGCTTTTGTTTATAAAATGAAAAAAAATTTCTATCAATTTTTATTTGTATGCTTTATCCTTGCAAATACATTATACGCACAAGTGGGTATCGGAACTTTAAATCCCCATCCTAAAGCTGCGCTAGACATAGAAACTATTGATAGAGGTCTTTTATTACCGCGTTTAACTACGACTCAAAGAGATGCAATGGGTACCGTTCCTTATGGTTTGGTAATTTTTAATACTACGGATTCTATCATGCAGTATTTTAATGGAGATTGCTGGTTAAATGCTTATCAACAAAATTGTACAGACTGCTATTTTAATGCTAATTTAACTATTGTTCAAGATACTATTGATAGATTGATTGCAGATTCTATTCAAACCGTTATCAATGTGAATCAAATAGCTGGGACACCTCAAAATATTACTTTAAGTTTGTTTGGAACTCCACCTGTTGGAGTTACTCACCAATTTTCTAATAATCCCATTATGGGAAGTGGTAGTTCTACTTTGACCTTTTATGTTACGCCATTTACTCCTGCAGGTACTTTCCCTATATTAATTCAAGCATTTTGTGGTCCCTCTATAAGAACATTAGTTTATGTTTTGACTATATTGCCTTGTTATGAATTAACGGTATTGAATAATACCAACAATTATAGTGTTTCTACGCATTTATATCAACAATATCCGAATGCACCTACGAACTCGCCAGTTTGTGTTGTTACTACGGTGAATCCTGGGGTATTGGTGTCTTCTCCTAATGCGACTCAGCCTGCTTTTACAACGGGAAATTTGCCTACAGGTTCTATAGTTGGGATTATCAATAATGGTGCCATTATAGGAAAAGGGGGCGATGGGGGTATCGCTTATGACCCTTTAAATAATTTGACAGGAAATGGAACCGATGGAGGGCATGCTCTTAATTTAACTACCAAAACAGCTATTCTGAATAATGGATATTTATTTGGTGGTGGTGGCGGAGGAGGCTCTGCAGCTTTTAGATTGGGTTTTAATTTAGCTTTGCCCAACCCTTTACCTAATGTATTTATTGGTTTTGCCGTAGGTTCTGGTGGCGGAGGCGGTGCAGGAAATGGGCAAGGAGGCGTAGCAGGCTCTTTAATTTCTCTTTATGCTAACGGACAAAATGGTACAGGAGGCATTGCAGGTACTTACGGAATGGGTGGAATATTAAATAACCCCTTTACTGTTCCCGGTTTTCCTATAAGTATTGGTATTGGTACTATAACACTCGTTGCCAATCCTAATACAGTGGGCGGGGCAGGTGGTCCTTATGGTTTACCCGGTTCTCAAGGTGTTTTTAGTATCTCTTTAACAGGTTCTTTTTCTCCTATATTTGGTCCTACTATTAGCCTTGGTCCATTTACTGTCCCTATTCCTGTTCCAATGCCTTTAGCTGGTGCCGCTGGATTTGCAGTAAAAAGAAATGGTAATTTATTGAACGGTATTCCTGATAACAATTATCAGACTATTTTTATTAAGGGACAAGTGGGTAATTAATTTGTTTTCTCCTTAAAAATTTTTATTATTGCAAAAAATTATTTTAAAATATCATGAAAATTATTTTCGCATTTCTTTTCGCATTTACAATTACCTTTCAGGCAAAATCACAAACCGCTGATTGTGCCTTAGTGAGTTACAAAAACTATAAAAAAAATGAAAATGGCGTAGTTACTTTTTGTTTTAGTAACTCTAATACTCTAATGGTCAACAATTATACTATTAGTAACCAGGAACTCATCTCTGCACTTCTTCTTACGCCGAATGGGGTGGAAATGAGAGAGAGTGAAGCCTCTTGGAAAAAAGAATATAAACCTATGGTAGATATGCCATCAGAAAAATCTAGTGATTTTCAAGGTTATAAAGTCCAATTTGTAAAATTAACAGATGGAACACAAACAGCAAAAATATGGTTTACCAAGGATATTAAGTTTTTTAATAGCCAAAATTATTGGGTATTTTATGGTGCTTTAGGTCAGCTAATACAAGAAAAGTATGCAGGTCAATTCCCTGTTGCCTTACAACTTTCTGAAAACAGTTCAGGAAAAACAATGTATGAACATACAATTGTAGATAAAGGCAGTATCCAAATTAAACCCGAAGTATTTAAACCTACAAAATAATTCAATAAACCTCAAATCAATATATTATGTATTTATTAACCAAATTAGGATTTTTTTCCATTGTAAGAAAAAGTTTTGACCCTGTTAAAGGAGAAGAAGTTAAAGGAGAAGAATTTCAAGTGAGAGCAGTTGACTTGAATGATATGTATAATTTACTCAATGCGTACAAATCTCATCCTAACTTTGACACTCATAAACATCATGTGCCTCATGTAATGGAAACTCATTATGCTGATTATCGATACAGAATGCAAGTAAAACCTGATGAAATGTCAATTATGTTTGATGTTTTAATGCAAAGCATTGATTACATGAATTTCAAAAGAACAATTACTAAAAATCATCCAGATCAGTCTAAAAAAGCCAAGATATATGAGGACTTCAGGGAGTCAATTTTAAGAATTCAGAAAGACTAAATAAAAAAGGCGTATGATTTCATACGCTTTTTTTTTATATTAAATTAATTTTTGGGTTTTGTTTTCAGATTTTTGTTATTTTTGCATTTCTTATTGATGAGCCTTTCAGAAAAACTCATTTAATCTTGAAAATACTAAATCAAATACCTATTATACATAAGTTTTTTTATGCAAAATTCATCTGAATTGAACAATTTGCTGATAGCAGAGTTGCGTCAGCTTGCTAAACAATTATCTCTTACATTACCTAAAGAATTTAAAAAACAGGATATTATTCAAGCAATTACTTCATTTTACGAAAAACAGAATGAAATTGCTAATATTTCCGATTCTAAAACTGATCTTTCTAATAAAAATACCGATTTAGACAATCTTAATGATGATGAAAGTGATATTAAAAATAGTTCCAAGAAAAAGAGAAAAAGAACAAATGAAAAAGGTTTAGAATCGGAAGAGACAACTTCAAACACAGTTATTTCTCAAAAGCAACCTGAAAAAAAGCCTTTGTTTCAAAATAAAGCGAAACAAATTAATTCAACAGAAATACAAAAGAAAGATAGCCTTGATGAGTTGTTAGAAACTTTTGAAGAGCTTGATGAATATCCCGTAAGTCATTTATCAGACAATAAAATTGACAATTCCAATGATAGTTTTGTAAACGAAATCCAGGAATCTGAAAATACTTCTCTTCAAGAGGACAATAAAAAAGAGCCTAAATTTGAAAAGAAAGAAATTTATGAACCTATAACATTTGTATCTTCAGGGGTTTTGGAAATTTTATCTGGTGGAAATGGCTTTTTGCGTTCTCCAGAATACAATTATTTACCATCGCCTGATGATATTTATATAGCGCCCAATCTTATCAAAAATCATGGTTTAAGAAACGGTGACACAGTTCAAGGAATAATTAGACCACCAAGGGACAATGAAAAATATTACTCAATTACGAAAATTGAGCTTATTAACGGTTTACCACTGGATGTTGTTCGGGACAGAATTTCTTTTGAACACCTCACTCCAATCTTTCCCATTGAAAAATTTAATTTAGAAAGTTATCCTTGTGATGATAATTCCTTAAGAATTTTAGATATGTTTTGTCCAATTGCTAAAGGACAAAGAGGTCTAATTGTGGCTCAACCCAAAACTGGTAAAACTATTTTATTACAAAAGGTTGCTAATGCCATTGCTCATAATCATCCAGAAGTTTATTTAATTATTTTATTGATTGATGAACGCCCCGAAGAGGTTACCGATATGGCAAGGTCAGTGAAAGCGGAGGTAATCGCATCTACTTTTGATGAACCCGCTGAAAGACATGTTCATGTAGCAAATATGGCAATTGAAAAAGCAAAAAGATTGGTTGAATGTGGATATGATGTTGTAATATTGTTGGACTCTATAACAAGGTTAGCAAGGGCACATAATACAGCTATGCCTGCTTCAGGAAAAATTTTATCGGGTGGGGTAGATGCTAATGCTCTTCATAAACCCAAAAGATTTTTTGGTTCAGCACGTAAAGTAGAAAATGGCGGTTCTTTAACTATTTTGGCTACAGCACTAATTGATACCGGTTCTAAAATGGATGAAGTGATTTTTGAAGAGTTTAAAGGCACTGGTAATATGGAACTTCAATTAGATAGAAAATTAGCCAATAGAAGAATTTATCCTGCGATAGATGTTTTAGCTTCGGGTACAAGAAAAGAAGATTTATTGGTTAAACCCCAAACTTTGCAAAGAGTTTGGTTAGTAAGAAAAATGCTTTCTGAAAGAACGCCTCAAGAAGCCATTGAATTTTTAAATACCCATTTGAAGGGAACCAAAAATAATGAAGAATTCCTTTTTGATAGATTTGTGAAAATTGCACAAGATTATAAAATAGACTAAGACTATAGTCTTTAAAATCCTTTTTTCATAAATATAAAAATAAAGATAAAAAGAAACAATAGTTTCATTATAAAGCGTGAGGGATGTGGAGGGCACGAAGTGGCACTGCCTTTGACTGTGAAGTATGAGCAGTCAAAGGATTGCCGAAGCGGTAGCGAAGCCCGAAACAGCCCGACCCTGAGTGTTTAGCGAAGGGACACGCCCAAAATATTATTTTCCTTTACTTCCAATAATTTTTATAGAAATCCACAAAACTCAAAGTATCGAATAGATGCAAATCCCTTTGCTCCTGAGTTTTGAATTTCCTGAATTTGTTTTTCTTGGTAAATGCCACCTAAGGCTATAATAGGAATTTTACATTCATTAACACAATTTTTTAAATAATTTATACCTAATGGTTTCGCTTCTTTATGAGAATGTGTTGGATAGATTGGACTTAAAAAAACATAATCAAATCCATTATTTTGAGCATTATATATATCTGTTAAATTATGACACGAAACACCATGAACACCATTAATATTAGGTTTTTGAGCTATTTTACTATTCCAATGGTAAAATTTATAAGGATTTTCCAATTCTGGACTATGCAATATTGGTAATAAATTGTTTTGAGCAATAATTTCTAATGCCTGAAGTTTTTCTGGGTTTGTCCAATTCCATTCCCTGATTAAAATTCCATTTCCATTTTTCTTTTTGACCCATAAAATCCATTTTAAAAAGTTATCAAATTGAAATTTTTGGTTGTTTAAAGAAAATGGAGTGATAGCAATTTGATAAAATAAATTTTCCTTAAAATACATTTCAAAAACAAAAATACCATTTTTATAAAATTATCAAAGCATTTCGTGTAATTTACTTGCAATTCGCAACATTAATTTTTAATTTTGAACTATTGTAAAACCCTATAC
>CAZBPK010000034.1:0-2692 GCA_964493765.1 uncultured Bacteroidia bacterium
CCATTTGGTGGAAATGGGTCTTTAGATATAAAAACAACAGGTACTCCTATATAATTACTTGCATTACTATTTGTAATTGTACTTATATTAACAGCATTACTAACATTATTAGGATTTACTAATGTATAATTTATAAGTTGTACTTGTTGATTTTGTGGAGTTTGACTAGGTTGCTGTAATGGTAAATTAGGCATTATTGATATCTCATGAGTATCAGTTAAATTATTATTCCACCAACTCTGTTTAATTGTATAGTTATATTCTTCTTCTGTCATTATCATCCCATTAGCTATCTCATAAGGTAATGGTGAAATACTATTATTGCTTATTTTATATACTATAAACGGGACATCATTATTATCTTGAATAGAAAATAGATTATTCTCATCTAATATATTAGGCAATGCTTTTAACTCTAATTCAATGGTAGGATTGTCTGGATATTTTATGTCTGAATAACTTTTTACTATTGCAATACCATTCTCAAATCTTGTATTAGGTGGCAATATAACTCTACTTGGATTATATGAGAAACTGTTAATACTATTTGTTTCTGCAGGATAAGTATCTTTTGACGTAAGAACAACAGGTACACCTATATAATTACTCGTATTATTACGTATACTTTTAATAGTCACAGCATTAGTAATAGTATTAGGATTTATTAAAATAAAATTTTGATATTGTATTACTTGTGGGGATTGTTGATTGGTTGTAGCGGGAATACCTGTGAGTTTTGCGAACCTTTTCATTAAGGCTTTGTAAGTTCCATCTTGGTTTCCTTTAACCATACGCAAAAACTGCAGTTTCCCTGCTAATACATTTTCTAAACGGGCATTACTTTTTTTTACATGCCCTTTATCTGCGATGTAATATTTTTGAAAAATTTGCTCTGCTTTTTCATAGCCGTATTTTTCCCAATAATATAACCACATACGAATTTGCTTTACGTATCTTCTGCGAACATTTACTTTCTCATTGACAATCAATCCTGTAACTTCTTGACGATAAATTTCTTTTTGTAAACGTATTTTTTTCTCATGGATTTGGAGTGGAGGTCCAAGGGTTATTGTTTTATCGGGAAACTTGTATAAATGATATTCTTCAATTATTCGTTTTAATTCTTTGAGAAATTCATCGTTGTTATAAATGTTATGCTGTGAAGAGAAAGTAATATCATCGGCATATCGGGTATAAGTAGCCTTGAAGCGTTTAGCAAGTCCCGTAAGTCTATGGTCAAGTTTTTGGCAAAGGATGTTGGTTAAAGTAGGGGAAGTGGGGCTTCCTTGTGGAAGAACATTTCTTATTTCGCCCTCTATCTCTATAGGATGCGTACAAAGACTTGCCAAAAGAAAAGCCAAAGGTTCTTTGTCTCCATGCAAATGAAACGGCTCTTTCATCAAAGCCATTTTTACTCTGTTACGGTCAAAACTATGGAAGAAGTCTTTAAGGTCTAGATTAAAAACGTAGTTATGCCCTATATGTTTTTTTGCGTTATCTACAATGGATTGGTTTAAAACAAAGCCTTTTGCGGCTTCATGAGGTTCATACATACATTGTAAGACCAGATTCAAAGCTCGGAGAATAAATTTTAATTCTTTTACAGGAGCGTGAATCATTCTTTCGCCACCAGATTTTTTGGGAATACTAAATGATTGATAACGTTCGGGACAAAGTTCAGGATTAGCGTAATAAGTTAAAGATTTTAAATGAAAAGGTTTATAAGAATTCCCATATAATAGTTGATTAGCAAAATTTAATAATTCTACCAAATCTTCTTGGGTTTTCAATTCAGAAAATCTGTTGCGTATGGCTTGAATAGCATCCTGTTGAATTTTCATTTTAACTTTTGAAAATTATTAAAATACTTTGAAAACACCTGCCCTAATACTCTAAGTTTGGGCATCAAATTCAGAAAGAAAACCATTGGTATTTCCCCTTTTTATTAACCTTCCATGAAGAGTGCCGATCATTGTTTCACCGTTTAGGTTACTCCCAGCACTCACCTAGTGCAATATCTTTTTAGACAGGTGTTTCAAAGAACTGATACAAAATTATAATAATTGTATGCAGTCAATCTGCACATTCAAAATCACATAAGATATTTATGCGAAATTTGATTTTAGCCACAAAATTATAATTTTATTTTTAGATTGCAAAAATTTTTTATAATTTTTGAGTTTTCTATTTTCATGAGAACGACTTTTTATAGGAATTTGTTTGTATTTTGTGAAATAATCGTTTGTAGTAATGATTGGGGTAGAAACCTAAGATTGGGTACTGGCTTGAAGTTATTTAGTTATAAAGTGAGTGGTGATACAAAAGAAAAATAATAGGTTAAAAATAATGCATAAAGATTTAAGGGACTAAAATTTTTTAAGTTCCAGATTTCAAGCTCGTTGATATAAACAAGAATAAAATTTATAATTCCATGTATCCCAATTGCTATGAAAACCGAGCCATTTAGTGATGTGCCCAATTTTTGTCATTGAGTTAGCAAAGAGAATAATACTTATTGAAACTAAATATATTGAAGCTTAAGCCGATATGAAAACTTGAGAAACTGTGCTAAAATTTCATTTTATCTTTTATAAAATTATTAATAAAGAACTTTGAAAACACCTGCCCTGATACTCTTTTTTTTTCAGTTTTTTCAGCGAGATGCCTATTGGTATTTACTATCCGTAGGGGG
>CAZBPK010000035.1:0-4415 GCA_964493765.1 uncultured Bacteroidia bacterium
CATCAGAGAAAAATAATAAAACAATAATTGCTAAAAATGAAATAACCGCAAAAATTATTGAGAATTGTGGAATAGCAATAGAAGCCCAAAAACTATTAAATCCAAATGATGAAGTATAAAATTTGATTAGATTGAACATAGTCACTGTCAAATATAATATCCAAGCATTTACGGAATTTGTATCTCTATCTTTGAACAAGTATTTTTTTATAGATAACTTTTTATACCATTTTTTGATTTTTGAGGATTTTGAAGGATTATTTGAATTTTTAGATTTTGCAACCTTCTTTGGGGTATTGATATTGGAAACTGATGGAGTTATATCTCCACATGTTGAATATTGAAATGCAAATAAAAATATGCAAAATAATAAGAATTGGATAATTTTCATATTTTAACTACTTTAAAAAGTTTGGTTTCGTTAGGTAAATAAAAATAGATAAAGTAAACTCCCGGTATCAAAGAGTTGAGATCAATTTCATGTTTAAAATTTTGTTTTTCAATAAGAGTTTTCCCTAAAATATCACAAATAGAAAAGTATAAATTATACTCTTCAAGGTTATGAATTTGAACATTGATTTTATCTTGGGTGGGATTAGGAAATAATTGAATGGAATATTCAGAAGCTAAATTTAAATTCTCTTTTTCTTGAAATTTAAATTCATTTTCGGCTGCCCAATTTTGATAAAATTCTGTGCTATCTATAATAATATAGTTTTCGTCAAAAGGTAAAGCTGAAGGATAATTTTCGGTAATTTCATAAGAACTTTTAAATTGTTTATTATCACAGTTGTATTCAAAGCCTAAGTTCATATAGGGATTGTTAATTTCATTTCTTACAAAACCATGAAATTCAGATTGATGGTTAGGAAGGAAAGAGAAACCAGTTTGTAAATGAACTTCCTCAAATCCTTGAAAGGTTACATTAGCACCGTAAATATTTCCATCGTAATCGTCACAAAATTTAATCCAATTATTAGAACTAATTTTCTTTGCTTTAAAATAAGCGGGTTGTACATGGGAAGCTTTGGGTAGGCGATTTCTATTGGAGTCATGACATAAAGGTTGCCAGATTTTCAGATGTTCTAAATTATGAAAACCATTATCTAAGAAACCTTTACCTATGTTAAAATTATAAGTACCTTGTTCAGGATCAACTAAACAATACAGATTAAAATAAAGCATAAAATCAAGACCTGAAAATTCACCATCGGTTAAACCACCATGATTTTGTTCTGTCCAAGATTTCATAAATTTGTGAACTGCTCTCCATCCATTTACTTCATTATAATTAAACCTTTGGTAGTACTCGCTTCTTACTGCTTCACAATGATATGCAGGACCCAGACATGGTTCAGAAGCTAATTCATTTACAACGTCATTATATAGAATATTTTTCATATCTTGATAGGTAAATGAACTCGGATAGCCATGTAAAAAAACAAAAAGTAACGGATAAAATCTCCAAAATCTATTTTTGTGAGTACCCAATGAATGAAATAACACTCTATCAAATGTATTTTTTAGTTTGTTTTGCCTCCATGGCTCTACCCAACAATCTCCACAAATAGAAGCTAATGTTAAAGACATGTGATCATTATCAGGACTATTTGTATTAGCTGCATTTAGCCAAGATAGTGTCCATAAAGGTAAATTTACAGGTCTAAGACCATTATAATTATTGCCTGTAATTTTATTAGCAGCAGCTACTATTCCTATAGATAGGCCCCTACCATCAGAAAACCTAACTTTTTGTATGGGTTGAGAGGGATATAATGTTCCTGGGTATTCTATTATCCATGTTTTATGATTAGCAATATATTTTATAATTTTATCTGTAAATTCTATGGCTTTTTGTTTAAAATTAAAACCATTATAGGAAACATTGTTATCTACGCATTTTACAATTAATTGAAATCCTAAAAATAATCCAATACATTGGTCAATAGAAGGAGCATTACCACTATGTTTGGGTTCATTACAAAAAAAATTATAGGAAGGATTTTTAAAATCTGCAATCATTGCTTCAAAATCAGTGCCACCATCGTTAGTTTCTTGTAGTTGAAAATTTTGATTTCTCCATGATTTACTGATATCATCTCTTAAAAAGAAACCATTGGAATGGTAATTATTTTGAGTTGATGCGAATGGAAATCCTGTATTTTCTGCTACCCAATCTAAACGTTCAAAAGCCTTTAATGCGCAATATAACTCATAAACAACATCTGTTGTATCTTGTAAATTGTTTTTTAATAACCTATACTCAGTTGCTAAAACTCCAATATACCAACCTAAATAAATCGTAGCATCTCCAGCTGTCATATTTTGTACATAATAATCGTTCGGGTAATACTCAGGATAACCATCGTCTGGTAGATTAATTTTACATGGATTAGGATATACTGTATAATAAGGCATTCTATTATCATAATTTATTCTACTGAAAGGTAATGACCAACCAGTGCCTTCGTACCTATAATGAGGCGATTTACATAAATTATCATCTCTGGTTATAGGTATTTGATTAGGCTCAATATATCCTATTCTTACAAAATATTTTTTAAATTTTTCACGGTAATATAAATACTTTTGATGAATTTCTGTAGAATTTTGAGCTTGCAAATTCTGTAATTGAAATAATAACATCATTCCCCAAATTAATAACAACAATCTTTTCATAATTTTTATCCTATTTATTGAGCCAATTTAATTGTTGATAATCATCTCTATACTTTCTAAATTTTAATTTATGAAACTTTCCTAATTCATCTGTATAATTACAATGAAGATACTTATCACTAAGATATGTTATTTTCACTTCAATATAATCTTCATCATTATAAACATTCATATAAAAACGAGTATGCTTTTTTTTGAGATAAACTCTTAACGTTCCAAATTGTTCTCCATGATAATAACTCCTACCAAATGGTTTATTAGGAACCAAAACACCATCAATTGTATGCTCAATCATTTCCCAACCTACTAATAATCTTTCTTTTTGAGTTTTTAAACTTACGGTTATTCCATCTTCATAAAAATTTATACAACTGTTTAAAGTACTCATCACCATTACATTTAGGATAATAAAAATTAACTTTTTCATTTTTCTAATTGTTTAATTCTTTCTTCTAATTGTAAGATATACAAAGTAAGCTCTTCAATTTTTTCCAGCAAAAGCTTGTTCATTTCTCCAACATTAATTCCTTCTTGTTCAACTTCTTTTGCTGAGGGTATATTGGGTAAATGTTTATGTGTTTTTACATAATTTTTCAGTTCTGTTAAGGACATTAAAGGATAGTTGTTTTCAAATACATAATCCGCCCAAGGGTTATTATTTCTAAGCCTTACTTCTCTTGCAAATAAACGACCATCACCATAAACTACAAAAACATCTTTGTTAAAACTTGATTTAGCATTAAAAATTTTAATAATTTTAGTATCTTCATGTTCGCATAATGCTTCTATACCCAATCTAGGTTGGTTGCCATTAACTATTAGTTTCAAAGGTGCCTCATTAATATCATCATTTTTTGCTAATAAACCTTTATTCGTTGTGGTTTTACCATAAATATCAATGGGTTTATTTTCATGGTAATTAATCACTAAATCTGTTCCAAAACTGTTAATCACAGAGTTATGTCCATTTTGTCCTACTTCTAAACTACCGGCGTTCGTAGCATTTACATTTTGAAAATGAATTATTGCATATCTGTTCGTTGAATTATTTCTTCCTTGAATACGTACCAATGCTGAACCTTGTCCATAAAAATTATCAGGAAACGCTGTTCCTATTCCAATACGGTCTGCGTAAGTGTAAAAAATAGGATTGGTAGAATGATTGATTTCTAAAATAGGTTCTGAATTTTGAGTGCTATTAATCACGGTTCTACCGTCTGCATAAACAGAAAACGTTTTTTGATGGTTGTGTAAACCTTCAATGAATTTTTGTGTACCATCATTTAAAGAAAAATTGAGTTGAGCAGCGTAATTGGTAGTAGCAATACCAATTTTTTGAAATACATAAACGTTGCCATCAGTTTCAATTCTTAATCGTTGCTCATTGTTGGTTACAAAATTCAAAGGAAAGTTGTTTAAAGAACCAATAAACTCGCAAGGAGGTGAAGGAATACCCTCATCATTGGAAAAAGTGGAAGGTGTTAAATGATTACCGTTTGTTTGCCAGTAAGTAAATTTAGGACTACATAAACTTATGTCTCCTTTGTACTCAGCACCAATATGGATTACTCCGAATTCATCAACATAAAGTAAATACTTTTTTCCTTCAATGTCGGCTAAGCTGTCAATTCTGACTAAACCTGAGACGTGTAATGCTTCTGAGGGTTGAGCGACTCCCACACCGACCCGTGCATCTTGTGTTACTACCACGCCACTGGTGTTGGGTGGTGTCCAAT
>CAZBPK010000036.1:0-2703 GCA_964493765.1 uncultured Bacteroidia bacterium
CATTTCCAAAGATGTAGAAACTCAAAGGCAAATGGATGTAGAAGATGATTTTTTAGATGAGTTGAGGATAAGAGAAGAAAGCCATGAAGAGTTACAAATGAAATTAGAGGAGAAAAATAAGTTATTAGAAGAAGAAAAGAAAAGAGCGGAGGAAAAAGATAAATTATTAGAAGCAGAAAAGAAGAGGGTTGAGGAAAAAGAAAAGTTGTTAGAAGAGGAAAAGAAAAGAACAGAGGAAAATCGTTCAAAACTTTTAGGAACTGCTAAATTTCTAAAGTCTCAGAAATATGATATTCAAGCAATTATGAATATTACGGGATTGACTGAGCAGGAAATTGAGGGTTTGTGATTTGCGAGTGGTATGTTATAATTAAAACGCAATGGATATTGCGAGATGAGCGTGAGGGATGCGAAGGGCACGCAGTGGCACTGCCTTTTGATGCTGAGTTTACCGAAGCAGAAAAAGGATTGCTGAAACGAAGTGAAACCCGTAACAAGCCCGACCCGAAGCGTTAGTGAAGGGACACGCCCTAATAATATTAGAAAAAAATTAAAAAGATATATGTTAGTAAAAACTCATGGTTGCTCCATTGTAGGAGTAAATGCTATTCCTATATTTGTAGAAGTGAATATTGGAGGTAGTTTTGGGTATGCAATGGTAGGATTACCCGATAACGCTGTAAAAGAAAGCAAAGAAAGAGTAGAAACTGCTATACGTAACAATGGCTATGAATTTCCCAGAGGAAAAATTACCATTAACTTAGCCCCTGCCGATGTAAGAAAAGAAGGCTCTGCTTTTGATTTGACCATTGCTATTGGAATTTTATCGGCAAGCCGTCAAATGTCTGCAGATAAATTAAATGACTATTTAATTCTGGGAGAGTTATCTTTGGATGGTTCTTTACAACCTATTAAAGGGGCTTTGCCTATTGCCATAGAAGCCCGAAAAAAAGGCTATAAAGGTTTTATTTTACCTGCTCAAAATGCAGATGAAGCCGCTATTGTTAATAATTTAGAGATTATTCCCGTAGAAAATTTAAGACAAGCTGCAGATTTTTTGAGTGGACAGTTAAAAATTGAACCGTATTATTTAGATACCCGAGAGCTTTTTTCTTATCATCAAGAACATTTGGAAGTGGATTTTTCCGAAGTCAAAGGTCAAGAAAATATCAAAAGGGGATTAGAAGTGGCTGCAGCTGGAGGACATAATTTAATTATGATTGGACCTCCGGGCTCAGGTAAAACGATGTTAGCAAGGCGTTTTGCGACCATTTTACCTCCTTTAACGCTTCAAGAAGCCTTAGAAACTACTAAAATTCATTCTGTTGCTGGAAAATTAAAAACTCAAAAAGGACTTATCGCCCAAAGACCTTTTCGTTCTCCTCATCATACCATTTCTGATGTTGCTCTAGTGGGAGGTGGAAATCATCCTCAACCCGGAGAAATTTCTTTAGCTCATAATGGTGTTTTGTTCTTAGATGAACTTCCTGAATTTAAAAGACAAGTCTTGGAAGTTATGAGGCAACCTCTAGAAGATAGAATTATAACAATTTCACGTGCTAAATTTACCGTTGAATATCCTTGTAATTTTATGTTAATTGCAAGTATGAACCCTTGTCCTTGTGGTTTTTTTAATCATCCTACAAAATCTTGTAGTTGTACAGCTCCAGTCGTAGAAAAATACCTCAACAAAATTTCAGGACCATTGATGGATAGAATTGATATTCATATTGAAGTTACACCAGTGAATTTTGAAGAATTATCTACCAAACGTAAAATGGAAAGCAGCGATATCATTAGAAAAAGAGTTATTGAAGCGCGTAACAAACAAGTAGAAAGATATAAAGAACTCAAAGGAATTTATTCTAATGCGATGCTATCTGGAAAATTAATCCATGAATATTGCCAATTGGACTCCGTGAGTGAAAAACTGCTGAAAACCGCTATGGAAAAATTGGATTTATCAGCAAGAGCATACGACAGAATATTGAAAGTTTCTAGAACGATTGCAGATTTGGCGGGATGCGAAAATATCAAAGTGGAACATGTTGCAGAAGCTATTCATTACCGAAATTTAGATAGAAGCTATTGGAAAAGTTAGATTGTACGAATTGTTAGTATGCGTGAGGGAAGCGTAGGGCACGAAGTGGCACTGTCTTTTTTCGCTTTTGAAAAAAGTGGAAAAAGGATTGCTGAAGCGTTAGCGAAGCCCGAAGCAGCCCGACCCGAATGCGAAGCATGAGGGGCACGCCCAAAAAAAATAAAATTATTAAAAAGAAAAAAAACTAAAAAATGTTGATACAATTTTTTAAATAATCCATTAAGATTTTGTAAATCAATTTTTTATTTTTTAGTGATTAATGGTTAGCATTCCTTTAGAAAATTTTTGCTATTCCATTTTATTTTTCTATCTTTGTGTTATGCTCATAGCCAATCCCATTTATGACGCTGTTTTTAAATATTTGATGCAAGATACTCATAGTGCCAAAATCTTGCTTCAAGCTATTCTTGAACTTCCTATTTTAGATTTGGAGTTTTCTTCTCAAGAATTTGCTTCTGAAATTCAACATTTTTCTATTTTTAGAGTTGATTTTAAAGCTCGTATCAAAACTCGTGATAACCAAGAGAAGCTTATTCTCATTGAATTACAAAAAATTAAGTTTAGTACTGATGATGTATTTCGTTTTAGGAAATATTTGGGGG
>CAZBPK010000037.1:0-16862 GCA_964493765.1 uncultured Bacteroidia bacterium
GGGTATACACTATAATCAGGTTTTAATATCTCTATGGCTACTGCTACTACAAAAGGATTTTGTAATCCATTTAAATTCACTTTATTTATCGCATCATTTACACTATCACTCATGCTTTCATAGAGCCATTTTTGTGCATTCGTATCTAACGCATAACAACCTTTGCCCGTATCCCATTTACTGCTTACTTCAATTTCCGCAGTATCCATTACTGTCATATCAAACTTTTTACTCGCATTTCCATTTTCATAATTCAACCAATCTCCTGCCCAATTCCCAAACTCACATATTAACCTTTCTTTTCCAAAATTAGGACTTACTTTGGGTTTTTTAGCTAAATCTTCTTCTTGAATTTCGCTTTGCTCTTCTAATTCTGTTGAATTACTCAACTTTTCTTTTTTGCAAGATATTATCGTCATCATGGCACATAAAATTAACAATATTAACGAATAAGTGCCGCTTCTAAATTGTGTATTTTTCATTTTTTTAACAATTTAAAAGCAAAGCAAAGCAAAGCAAAGCAATAATCCAAATTTTGGAATAAAAATACTTATTTTTGGGTATTTAATTACGTATTTTTAGGTATTTTTTTTGAATATTTATATTAGCTACTAATTTTATTCGTGCATTCGTGGCAATTTTTTTTAGCCACTAATTACACTAATGAACACTAATCTATTCGTGCATTCGTGGCAAACTTATAAACAAAAAGATATACCCTCATTTTTCTTTACCAAACTAATTTTTTTTCCTATCTTTGCGTTATGCTCATTGCTAACCCTATTTATGACGCGGTCTTTAAATATTTAATGCAAGATGAAACGAGTGCTAAAATTTTGCTGCAAGCTATCCTTGAAATCCCTATCCTTCATTTAGAACTTTCTTCACAAGAATTCGCTTCTGAAATTCGTCATTTCTCTATTTTTCGTGTAGATTTTAAAGCTCGTATCAAAACTCGGGATAATCAAGAAAAACTTATTCTTATTGAATTACAAAAAATTAAATTTAGTACCGATGATATTTTTCGTTTCAGAAAGTATTTAGGAGAACAATATGTTTCCCGTAATAACATTGATGAACAAGGTAAACCTTTACCTATCGTAACAATCTATATTTTAGGTCATTATTTAGAAGAATATCAGGAATATCCTATTATTCGTGTGAAAAGACAAATTTTAGAACATGGTACTAATAAAATATTAGAAAGTGGTAAAAGCAGGTTTATTGAATCTTTAACACATGATTGTATTATCATTCAAATTCCTTCGTTAAAGAAGAAGGAAAATAAAACCGATGAGTTAGAGAGGTTAATGGATATATTTGATTTAGCAAAGAAACATCAAATAGAATATGATGAAAAGGGCTTAAAAGAGGAATATTTTCCTTTATTGAGAAGGTTAAGGAAAGCCATTGAGGAAGAGGAAGTTAGAGGAATTATGGATGTAGAAGATGAAATTATAGAATCCTTTAAACAAAAGGAAATAGAAATTGAAAAGGCATTAGAAATAGCAGAAAAAGAAAAAAAACGAGCTGAAGAAGAAAAGAAACGAGCTGAAGAAAAAGAACGTTTATTAGAGGAAGAAAGGAAAAGAGTTGAGGAAAAGGAACTTTTATTAAAAGAAGAAAAGAAAAAAGCGGAAGAAGAACGAAAAAAAGCAGAGGAAGAAAGGAAACGAGCGGAGGAAAAAGAACGTTTATTAGAAGAAGAAAAGAAAAAAGTAGAAGAAAAGGGACGATTACTAGAAGAAGAAAAGAAGCGTGCTGAAGAAGAGCGAATGAAATTGATAGAAACCGTAAAATTTTTAAAATCTATGAACGTGGATTGGAAAATTATTTCAGAAAAAACAGGTCTTTCATTGGAAGAAATTGAGAAAATATAGTTACGAATTGCTATCTTCTTAAATAATAGTCATTAATTATATCAATTTCAACACGAATCTTATTCGTGTAAACTGAATAAATGCATTCGTAGCAAAATTTTTACGTATTTTTAAGTATTATAATGTTATTCGCCTCCTAAATATATATTCATTCCTAAGTTAAAAAGAGACCTAAAAGTGTCTACATTAAAACCTGCACCAGTTTTTGTAACGTCATCTACAGTTTTTGTAGTTCCTGAAAAAAAGTTATTTGTTGGAAACTCTTTCTTTTCTTTTGTATAGCTATAACCTAAAAAGCCCAAATTTGCTTCCAATCCAAATTTGCTGCTTGGAAAAAATATAATACCAGGAGAAAAGCCACCAGAAATACCAAAATAATTTGAGTTATTATAAGGTAAATAGTTATAATTTTTTTCATTACCTCTACCTCTCTGATACCTTGTATCAAAAGAAACCGTAATTCCAAAATTGTCCTCAATCATAATAAAATAACGAATTAAAGGACTTATAAAAAATATATTGGTCTCTTTTTCAATATCATATGAAGAATTATAACCTTGTGCTAATATTTTTTCTTTATTTCTAATACTTGAAACTCCTAAGTTTAATCCAAGTGATAATCTATTTCCAATTAAATAACCTGTTCCAATTTTAAATTCTATATTAGAACTTGTACCCTCAATAGGGGTAGATTGAGTCTGGGTAGGAGTAGTGAAAATTGTTCTATTTCCACTTGTAACTTGCGTTGATGAGCTAAATCCTCCTCCCAAATAAAAAGCACCTTTTGAAACTTGTGCATTTAGAATGAATGAATATAGTACTAAACTTACAATAATTAGATTATTTTTCATTTTTTTAACAATTTAAAAGCAAAGTAACAAATTTTGAAATAAAAAATACTTAATTTTACGTATTTAATTACGTGCTTTTTGGTATTTTTTTAGTCACTAATTACACCTATTACACAAATTTTATTCGTGTATTCGTGGCAACTTGTAATAAGCGTGAGGGATGCGAAGGGCACGAAGTGGCACTCCCTTTGGCTGCGAAGTATGAGCAGGCAAAGGATTGCTGAAATGAAGTGGAACCCGTAGCAGCCCGACCCTGAGCGTCAGCGAAGGGGCACGCCCAAATCTTTATACATTTGTTACCTCGCCACTTTTACTATTCCTGCACTATGCCAATTTCTATATTCAGGAGTATAATATAAATACGCAAAACTCGCAGGGCTTTCATAGGTCCCAGGAATATCCGCCTTTAAGTCTAAATCAATTTTTTTGATAGCGTTAGGAGGTAACGCACGGTAATAAAATGCTATGTATTGGTCTTTGATTTCATAAAAATCAAAAATGCCTTTTTCTTGAAGTTCTTTTAATTGTTGAGGTTGAGGAGAAAGACCACCAGGAATACCCACAATTGCCATACTCATGGGTAAACCTTCATTGGTAACATTTTTCAAAGTAGTACTTAAACGAACCGCATCACCCATTTTACTTTCCGTTTGAGCAAATTGAGATTGTATTTGTAATTTACATTCTTTGTCAGATTTTGGCTCTTTTACAGCATACCTTAAATAAATAGTGTAAGGAATTCCTTCTTTCATACCTACATATTCCACTTTGATGGTATTGTTATCATTGATTTTGAAGGCTTTTATAGGAATGTTCAAATTGATAGGACCGTTATCTGAAGTTTTTATTTCGTGAGTAGCCACTTTTTGCCCATTAACAAAAATGTTTAAAGTACCATTTTCACGAGGTTTTTTGGTTTGTTGAGCAAATAATGCTAATAATTTCATGGTTAAAACAGTACCTTGGGTGGTTCCAAACATTCCTCCGTAAGGAGATTTTTTGGTCAATAAAACTTTGATAGTTTTTGTTAATTCTGAAATATTAGGATTTTGTTTTTTGAGCATGGCTAAGCCCACTAATGCCGTAGTTTCTACTTGTAAACCGATGCCCTGAGAATAAGTGATAGAATGCGTTTTTCCTGTCCAGATGTCTTCTTTGTCGCGGTTATTCATTAACCATTTTTCTACTTCGTCAGCACGTTTATCTTTTACGTTCAGTAAGATGTTCCAACATAAAGCCGATAAATAAGGGTCTTGAAGTTTTTTATGGTTCTCATAAACTTGCTGAATTTCTTTTTCTAGGTTTTGAGTGTATCCTGCTTCTGTGAGAGAATAAACGATATAAGCATCGGTAATTTCTTTAGAAGCTCTACCAAAGGAATCTAAAGCCTTAGGGTCTCTTTTGAAGCCGCCTTGTCCATCTTTACGACTGATTAACCACTCAGAAGTTCTTTTGACCATTGCATTATCTACCGTTGGATAAACTGACTGCATATCTTTAAATTGCATTAAACCATAAGCCGTTAAAGCCTCGTGAGCAGGGACCCCGCCAAACCATTCATAACCTTTTTCTTTGGTTTCATAAGATGTCAATCGTTTATACCCTATTTCTAAATTATTGCCTATTTTAGAACGTATTTTTTGAGCTAGTTCTGGATATTCATTAGCGTACTTCATTACAACAACATTGGGGTAATTAGTATAAGAAGTTTGTTCAAAACAACCACTAGGCACTCCAATCATATTTTCTAAACCACTCAATGCTTCCGCTAAGGGATTGGGATTGGCTTCAAAATTTACTTGTAACGTTCCTTCAATAGCGGGACCTACTGCGATTTTAAATTCTTTCACAGCCTCATCACTAGACAACGCCAACGCCATAGGAAATCCTTTAGAATACGTTTTTACTTTTTGTGTAAAAGCATCTAAGGTGATTCCTTTATCATTTAAAAAGTTGATTTTTAAGGTACTATCTTCTTTTATGTTTAAAATTTCAAATTGAAGGTATAGAGTTTGAGCGGATTGAGGTTCAACAGTGATTCGGTTCAAGGAAGTTTTTAATTTCCAAGATTTAGGGGTTTCAATGGATAAATTACCGGTCAATGGAACATTCAAATTATTTTTTAAAGCCAAAGGCACTTCCACAATATCGCCCATAGATACGATACTAGGAACTTTTACGTCCATACTAAAAGGTTTTTGACAAGCATAATAGCTAATCTGGCTACCTGGAAGCCCCGTTCTACTTACACCTTCTGCCACAACGGCAAAAGTAGTGATAGCATCATTATTATAAAAACTTATACTGGCTTTTCCTTTGTTATCGGTTTCTATATTTCCATTCCAATAGATACAATTTCTAAAATCTGTGCGAACCTCGGTTTCGGTAGTTGGGTAATATACTTGTGGGAACTGCCTTGCACGATAATAAGTTACATTGTTAGGAACTCTTGCTCCTTTTTTCTCTTCTTTTTTCTCTTCTATCATGATATTTCCGAAAGGAATATCTTCTTTCATATCTAATTCAAAATCAGCGACTTCTTCTTTACGAACTACATTCATAGGAGCATTTGCATATCTTTTTTCTTGCATATTTTCATTAGCAACTGCGGGAGGTAATGCGTCATCCACTCCTGCAAGTTCCTCTTCTTCTTCATCAATACCTGCTCCTTCCATTATCATATCTTTTTGTGCTTTTTTGTATTTAACGGTTGGATATTCATACAAATAAAGATTTATATCAGAAGCATATTGAGTGAAATGGTGATAAGCTGTTAATTTATCAAACTTAGCAGAAAGAGAAACATAATTATTAAACTCAATGCCTTTGAAAGAAAATTTACCTTCTTTGTCAGTATTTTGAGAAAAGGTTTTTCCATCAGCTAATGTAAGAGTAACCGTAGCACCGGGTTTAGGTTTGTTATCCAAAACGATACCAGAAAATTCTGCTTTTTCTGCTTGATGATCTAAATTAGGGTTACCTGTAATTTGTTTCCAAGTAAAACGTCTCCAGCCTCTTGTCATTAAAAGTAAATCTAATGCTTTTTGAGATTTAGGCTCTTTTTCATCAAAATAGAAATTAGGCTCTTCAATTTTTCCTTTTACATCTTGTTCCAATAATAAAGCGGCTAACAAATTACCTTGTTTATCATCAGCCATTTTGAGCATTTTATCATCTACAACACTTATTGCTAAATTTGCTGGAACCGCTAAACCTGTTTCATCTGTCGTACTAATGTTTAATGTAACTTTTTCACGGGGTTGATATAAGGATTTTTCAGTTGTAACCTTGATATTTAACTTTTTATGGGGATTTACAAAAACTAAACGTTCACAACGTTCAATTCCGTCTTCATCAAACAAGGTTAAATGTAAAACTCCTGCGGGAATTCCTTGAACAGGAATTTTAATAATGTGATTGCTCTGTGCAGAAAATTCTTGTGAAAAATAGATTTTTCCTCTTTGCTGTGCAATTAAACCTACCTTCTTTCCTGCATTTTGTTGTATAGTAACAATTAAATCTGATTTTTGATTTTCCACATTTAATACAAAACCTTTAGCCGCAATATCAGGAAGGTTATATTCTTTTGTAATAGATTTAGGTTCTGTAATTTTTACTTTATAAGTTTTGTTTGTTTCTGGCGTAAATTCAAAAACTCCTTTTCCGAGATGAAAGCTCTCAAAATTCGTTATAATATTTCCTTGATTATCTGTAAGTTGACCTTTAATATCCGTACCTTTTCCATAGAAATTCAAGGCTTCAAAAGCGACGCGATTTTTTAATCCCGCCACTATATCTCCTCCCTCAGGATAAAATTTTAAATCAATAAAATCCAAAGTAATAGGAATAGAACGTGCAATAGCTTCGGTTTGTCCTTCAAAAGGAATTTTAATATTCAAAGTACCATCGGGGGTTTTTAAATCTTTAGGTAACAAAAAATTTATTTGGACTTTTCCTTGATTATCGGTAGAAACTTTTTGGGTTTGAATAACTTTTCCTTCTAGTTTGACTTGATATTCAATAGAAGTGTTGGCTAAGGGTGTATTATCCAATTTTTTGGCTTCAAAATCTGCAATCACTTGGTCGCCAGGTCCGTAACCTCTTTTAGGGAAATTCAATTTCATTAACAATCTTGGCGTAACGACTTTTTGAACTTGAAAAGTTTTTTCATAGGGCTTAAAATCAGGGTCATTTTTTTGCCATTCTGTATAAACCTTAACCGTATAGATTCCTCCCACCATGTTTTCAGAAATATCAAAATCCCCTTGCGCAACGCCATCTTTTTGAATGACCTTGTATTCTTTAATAATCGTTCCTTTAGGGTCTAAAATTTCTACTTTAAGAATATCAGAGATTTCTGAAGCCTTTAAGTCTATATCATTTCTTAAAAATACAGAAAACCAAACGGTTTCCCCAGGTACGTAAAGAGGTTGATTAAAACTTATGTATAATCGTTCTCCTTTTTGAGTCTGTAAATGTTTATCAAACCTTTCAACAATAGGCTTTAGCCATGTAAGCTGATTAAGCCATTTTTGGGCTTCGCTAAACAAATTAAAATATACCATAACAATAAAAAAAACGGGAACAATAAAAAAAATGTACTTTTTCATAAAACTTTGTTATTTATGTAATCATTTAACGCAAAGTAAATGCTAAACTTATGAAATTATGAAAGTTTAACAAATTATTTATAAGGAAACTTTTTAAAAAATGAATAAAACTATTTTTGTAATTTTGCAGCATGGCAAAAGAAAAACCCTCCATTCCCCAAGGTACAAGAGATTTTTTACCTTTTCAAGTTCAACAAAGGCAATATATTTTCCAAACAATCAAAAATGTTTTTGAAAACTTTGGATTCTTACCCATTGAAACTCCTGCGGTGGAAAAGTTAAGTACTTTAATTGGTAAATATGGTGAAGAAGGAGATAGATTGATTTTTAAAATATTAAATTCTGGAAATTTTTTCAATGGTATTGATGAAAGTCTTTTAGAGTCAAAAGATTATGTCAAATTGGGTTATCAAATCTGTGAAAAAGCATTAAGATATGATTTAACTGTACCTTTTGCTCGATTTGTAGTAATGCACCAAAATGAATTAACTTTTCCATTCAAACGCTACCAAATGCAACCAGTTTGGAGAGGGGATTCCCCACAAAAAGGTCGTTATAGAGAATTTTGGCAATGTGATGCAGATATTGTAGGCTCTGATTCTTTAATTTATGAAGTTGAATTTATTCAAATGTATTATCAATCTTTGAAGAATCTAGGATTTCAAAATTTTACTATTCATATTAATCATCGCCAAGTTTTACAAGCTATTGTAGATTGGTTAAATTTGTCCGATAAGTTTACAGATTTTTGTATTGCTATTGATAAGTTAGATAAAATTCATTGGGAGGGTGTTAGCAAAGAGTTAGAACAAAAAGGTTTTGACCATACTATAATTGAAAAAATTCAAGCAATTTTTGTGCCTAAAAATAGTTTCATAGAAACTTTAGGTTTTCTTAAAGCTCAATTTTCTGAGTTATCTAATGGACTTAAAGCTGTTGATGAATTAGAATGGATTTATGAAATGGTAAAGGCTTCTAATACAGATATTCTCAATCATTTAACCCTAGATTTAACTTTAGCAAGAGGTTTAAACTATTATACAGGTTGTATTTTTGAAGTAAAACTAATTGATGTAAAAGTAGGAAGTATTGGTGGCGGAGGTAGATACGATAATTTAACAGCATTATTTGGAAAAGAGGGTTTAAGTGGTGCAGGAATTTCTTTTGGTATTGACCGCATTTATGATGCTATGAATGAATTACAACTTTTTCAAAGTTTGGATTTAAAAAATCCTTTGGTTTATATTGCCTATTTTGATAAGACCCACATAAAAAAAACATTTGAAATTGCTAATTTTTTAAGAAATCGTAATATCAGAACCGAAATATCTTCCAAAAATGATAAATTAGGAAAACAAATTCAATTAGCTGATAAAAAGAAAATACCTTTTGTTTTAATTGTGGGTGATGAAGAAATCCAAAAAGAAATTTATGGTTTTAAAAATTTAAGTACAGGTGAACAAAAAAATCTAAGTATATTTGAAATTGTTGAATTGATAAAAAATGGCTGAAATCAGAATCCTGATGTTGGGTGATATTGTTGGAGAAGAAGGTGTAAACTTTGTTTGTAAACATATACCTGAAATAAAAAAACAAGAAAATATACAATTTTGTATAGTAAATGGAGAAAATTCACATCAGGGAAAAGGAATCAATGATGCGATTACTCACCAATTGCTGAATGCAGGAGTAAATGTCATCACAGGTGGTGACCATTCATTTGATAAGCATTTAGTATTTCCTTTGATGGAAAAAGAAAAGCGTTTATTAAGACCATATAATTATCCAGTAGGTGTTCCTGGATTTGGGTACGGAATTTTTGATATTCCTAATACGAATTATAAAATAGCTGTAATTAATTTAAGGGGATTAACATTTTTCCATAATCCTATTTTATGCCCATTTCGTTCCGCTGAAAAGTTATTAGAGGAAGTTAAAACCCAAACGAATTTGATATTTATAGATTTTCATTCCGAAGCAACTGCAGAAAAGTGGTCATTTGCACGATTTTTAGATGGTAAAGTTTCCGCTATTGTGGGTACTCATACACATGTACAAACCGCAGATGAACAAATTTTGCCTTTTGGAACAGGTTATATTTCTGATGTAGGATTTTGTGGTCCTTATAATTCTGTGATTGGCATGGACAATGAAACCTCTATTCAAAGGTTTTTATATCAAATTCCTCAAAAATATAAATTGGCAGAAGGGGATTTAAGGTTACAAGGTGCAATATTTGAGTTAGATACAGACACAGGTCTTTGCTTTTCCGTAAAAAGAATTCAAATTCCTAAATTAAAAACTTCTATATTAGATTTTTAAGTGTTATGCCTATTGCTTATATTGGAATAGGTTCAAATATAGAGCCAAGATTGGAATATATAAATAAAGGAATTAATGAACTTCAAAAATTTGTCAAAATTTGCAAAATATCTAATATTTATGAAACAGAACCTTGGGGAAATCCTAATTTGCTTCCTTTCTATAACGCTGTCCTGAAAATTGAAACGAACTTTTTACCTTATGAACTTTTAGATATTCTTTTATTGATTGAAAAACAATTGGGTAGAACAAGAACCCAAAAATGGGATAACCGAACTTTGGATTTAGATATATTAGATTATGAAGGAAAAATTCTGAACGAAAATAATTTGGTTTTGCCACATCCTTATATTCAAGAAAGAGATTTTGTTGTAATTCCTTGGTATGAAATAGAAAATGAATGGATTTTATCTAACCATTTGAAAATTAAAGATTTATATTTTAATTTTTTTTCAAAAACCATTTTAAAATTGGTTTATAAAAGCCCATTTGTTTGATTTAATGATAACCAAAAAAAAAATTTTTTGTTTTTTTGCAAAAAATATTTGCGAGTTTGTAAATAATATATAAGTTTGCAGTAAATTTATTATTCACAATAATATGAATCGTTTTCAACAAATCAAGGAAATCATTGACCGTGTAGAAGAAGATTTTGGAAAATTCTACGAAAAGAACAACAAAGCAGCTGGTACAAGAATCAGAAAAGCGATGCAAGAATTAAAAAATCTTGCAACAGATATTCGTAAAGAAGTACAAAATATGAAAAATGCAGAGAATGCTCCAGCAGAAACTCCCCAAAAAGAGGAGACAAAAAAAGAAACTAAAAAGAAAAAGTAGCAAAATCAAGGGGGCATAGTGAAAATGCCCCTTCTGTATTAATGAAATTTATAACTTTTTTCAGTTTTTTATTTCTATCTGGCTGCTTCTTTTTACCATCAGGAAAAGTTGCTAAATTTCAAAAACATTTCCCTCAAAATGAGCATTTAAGCCAAGGAAAAGTTAAAGTAACTTATTTTGGTACTTCAACTCTGCTTTTTGAAGATGAAAATGACCAAATCATTATTGACGGTTTTTTTACAAGGTCATCAGTTGGAAAAGTGGCTTTTGGAAAAGTCTCTTGTGATACCCAATTGGTAAAAGAAAAAGTTCAAAAATATTCAATCAATAAACTAAAAGCCATTTTTGTGTGTCATAGCCATTATGACCATAGTATGGACGCTCCTTATTTAGCAAAATTAACTGGAGCCACAATTTATGGTTCTCATTCTACACTTAACGTTGCAAGAGGTTATGGAATCAACGAAAATCAATTAAAAGAATTTTCGCCTAACGATATTTATTCATTTGGAGATTTTAAGGTAAAAGTTTTAGCATCTTTACATACTCCACCTTTTCGTTTCTTAGGATTTACAAATGATAACCATAAAAACCCTAACATTGAAAAACCGTTAAAACAACCTGCAAAATTTCAAGCCTATAAAGAAGGTGGTACTTTTGATTTTTATTTTGAAAATCAAAACATAAAATGGATGGTAAAAGCTAGTACGAACTTTATTCCCAATCTTTTGAAAGATTATTCTTTAAATTACTTTTTTTTGGCAACTGCAACCCTCGGTAAAATGAAACCTAATTTTCAAGAAAAATATTATGAAGAAACCGTTCTGGCTACAAAACCTAAATATATTATCCCTATTCACTGGGATAATTTTATGAAACCCTTAAATAAACCTTTTGTTCCATTATCCAGATTAGCAGACCGTTTTAATCAAGGTATGAATTTTCTAATAGAAAAATCTATTAAAGATAATTTTGAAGTTATAATCATACCTCAGGTTGGTAGCATTTATTTAAAAGATCCTCAATAAAACATAAGACTATCCAATTTCAGGCAAGTAAATAACTTCTTTTACCCATTTCAGATTTTTCAAATAGTTTAAAGCTGTTTCACTAATGGGTGAATCCATTTCAATAATGAGTTTAGCATCTTCATTTTTGTTGTTTCTTGAAACTGTCATGGTTGCTATATTACAATCATCATGGGCTATAACATCAGAAATAAATGCAATGGAACCTTTAACGTCTAAGGCTAAAATGACTAAAGTGTGTAGTTGACCAGTAAAATTTGCGTTAAAACCATCTACTTCTTTGATGGCAATTAAACCGCCTCCACGAGAAACACCTAAAACCTCAACGGATTTTTTTCCTTTTGAGGCTTTTATTTTTATGGTATTTGGATGCAAAGTTGAAGCCTGTAATACAGATTTAAAACTAATCAAAATATTTTGTTCTTTTGCAATATCTAATGAATTCCGAATTCTTTCATCATCATTATTGAAACCCAATAAACCTCCAACAACCGCTCTATCACTTCCGTGTCCTTCATAAGTAGTTGCAAACGAATTATAGAAAATCACTTCTACTTTATCAGGGCTATCACCTAATAAAAATCTTACAACACGTCCAATACGAACTACTCCTGCAGTATGGGAACTACTGGGTCCTATCATAACGGGTCCTATCATATCAAAGATACTACTTTTTTCAACCATTTCAATTTATTTTTCTGTATAAAAATTTTCAGAATGAATGGTTACTTCAATTTTTTCTGCAATTTTTTTAACTACCATTTTGGGAACTTCAATGTTATGGTCTTTTAAATAAACATCAAATTTACAATCAATAATAGCTTTTTTATCCTCAATTTTAATTTTACCTTTAATGGTTCTATTTTGAGTAACTCCATGAATCGTTAATTTTCCGGAAACGGTAACATCATAATCACCGTTCTTTTTTAAATCAACATACTCAATAATTTTACCCGAAAAAGTACCCTCAGGAAATTTATCGGAGTGCATATAGTTTTCATTAAAATGCTCTTGCATTAAACCATTTTCAAATTTAAAAGATTTAATGGGCACTTTAAAAGCCACATTTTTTGTAGGAATATCAATAATAGAAGTTACATCTTTATTCACTGCTTGAATATCTTCTAAAGGAGCTTTTGAATAAAAAGAAATCGTATTGGATTTATTACTTTTGTAATAAGGTTGTGAAAACCCAGCAGAGTTTTGCAAAAAGAACAAAATGAATGCGATAAAAACAGTTTTAAACATATTACTTTTATGAATAATACGTAAAATTAGAAAAAAAATGTTCACAAATTTGTAAAAATAAAAAAAAAACTGCATTTTAGCAAAAATTATAAAGTAGTGATTCTGTTTTATTTGAAAGATTACCAGTATTTAGCGGAAAAAATCGCAAAAGAGCTAAATATTCCTTTTGGAACGATTGAAGAAAAAAAATTTCCAGATGGTGAAATTTACCACCGATTTGAACAATCTGTACTTGGACAGCATGTTATTTTAGTTGGGGGTACTCATAATGATTTATGCACTTTAAATTTATATGATTTGGGATATGGTGTTGTAAAAGGAGGTGCAAGAAGTTTAACATTGCTTATTCCTTATTTTGGGTATAGTACAATGGAACGTTCTGTAAAAGAAGGGGAAATTGTAAAAGCAAAAACTAGAGCAAAAATTTTATCCGCTATTCCTGAATCCCCTGAGGGTAATAAGGTATTATTATTAGATTTACATTCTGAAGGTATCCCTCATTATTTTGGTGAACACATTACCGCAACCCATTTATATGGAAAAAATGTTATCATAAAAGCAATTCAGGAATTAACAAAAGATAAAAATTTTTTATTAGCATCAACGGACGCAGGGCGTGCAAAATGGGTAGCCTCTTTAGCTAATGATTTAGGAGTAGATGCAGCATTTGTTTATAAATCTCGCCAAAGTGGTTCCGAAACCAAAGTAACAGGTGTAAATGCCGACGTAAAAAATAAAACTGTAATTATTTATGATGATATGATAAGAACTGGTGGTTCGTTGTTGCAAGCTGCTAATGCCTATTTAGAACATGGAGCTAAAGAAATTTTTGCTGTTGCAACTCACCTAGTATTACCCGCAGATTCTATCCAAAAACTCCAAAATGCTAAAACTATTAAAAAAATTTGTGGTACAAATTCTCACCCAAGAAGTATAGAACTTCAATCTGATTTCTTACAAGTATATGACATTTCCACTATATTTGCCGATTATATAAAAAATTATTTTTTAACCAAAGGTTAATGATTAATGGAAATTAAGCAAAAAACTATTTTAATAGTTGAAGATGAAGGAGTTGTAGCTTTAGACTTGCAATCAAGACTTATCCAAATGGGTTACAATGTACCAGAAATTTATGACAACGGCAAAGAGTTATTAGAAAATGGTCCTGATTATTTTCCTGATTTAGTCATTATGGATGTTATGATCAAAGGAGAATTTGATGGTATCCAAACTGCTCAAAAATTAAAGGAAAACTTAGATATACCTATAATCTTTTTAACTGCCTATTCTGATGATAAAACTTTTCAAAGAGCAAAGCTTTCTGATGCTTATGCTTTTTTAATCAAACCTTTTGACCAAAGAGAACTTGAAACTACCATTGAAATTGCCTTTTTTAGGCATCATGTATTCAAAAAAATTTCTCATGAAAGAAAACAGTTTTTTAATATCCTAAAAGATTTAAAAGATGCTGTGGTTGCAACTAATTCTGATGGATATGTCATTTTTTATAATGAATCCGCAAAAAAACTTTTCCAGTTAGACAAACTGTATACTTCTACTTTTATCCCTATTCAAGAATTGCTTCCCTTTTTAAATACAATACCTCAAAACTCTAATTTAATTTCTGATTTACTCATTGGAAAACTCAATCAATACAAATTAGATAACGTCAAAATTCAGTGGCATAATAAAAATTTAGCATTTGATTTAAGTATATTTCCATTCAATGGTGATGAATTTGAGGTAGAAGGATTGGTTTTAATGGCTCATGATGTGAGTGAAAAATTAAGATTCTTAGAAGAATTACAAAAGTCTGAAAGACAATATCGCTCTCTATTTGAAAGAAATTTAGCAGGAGTAGTACAAAAAAAATTAGATGGAACAATTATCAATTGTAATGATGCGTTTGCAAAAATCTTTGGTTATCAATTAGCAGAAGAATTGGTGGGTAAAAGGTCTCTTGAGTTTTATCAATCTCCTGTAGAAAGAAGCTCATTAATGGAATTATTACTAAACTCTGGTTTTTTAAAGAATATAGAATTACCTTTGCGTAAAGCTGATGGAAGCACTATCTGGGTTCTTGAAAATATTCACATTACCACTTCTATTACAAACGAAAAAATTATTGAAGCAACTGTTGTTGATATAACTTCCAAAAAAATCATTGAAAATGAACTCAAAAAATCTCAGTACAATCTAGTTACTCTAATTGAACATACCAATAGTGTAATTTGGTCCATGAATAGTAATTATGAATTGATATCATTCAACAATAAATACGCTGAATTTTTTTATAAAATTTTTCAATTTTATCCCAAACAAGGTTATAATACCCAACAATTAGGAAAAAAACATATAAACTATTGGAAAAAATATTATGAATTAGGTTTTCAAGGTGAAAAGTTTACTAAAGAAATGCACTTTAGCCATTCATCTATCACCTATTATTTTGAGGTTTATATCAATCCCGTTGAAAATTTAGAAGGAAAAGTTGAAGCTATCACTATTTATGCAAATGATATAACCGAAAAAAAATTACAACAATTAGAAATACAAAAATCTTTAGATTTATTAAATGCTGTTTTTAGCCAAAGTGGAGATGGTTTAGCCATTATAGATTACCAAGGAAACATCTTAAACTGTAATGAAAAACTCTTAAAAATTTTAGGATTTAATAGCCTAGAAGAATTAAACCAACATAACCAAAAAGAAATTATTCTTCCTAAAACCCACAGAAAACCCATTCTTAAAAGTTTATTTGAAAAAAAAGATTGGTCAGGAGAAATTTTTTATGAAAATAATGGCAAAACAGCTTGGTTAGACGTTGCTTTCAAAAGCATAAAAGCAGGAAATGAAACCTTGATTCTCACAAGAATTACGGATATCACAGAAAAAATCCAAACGGAAGAAATGAGGCTTTTATTAGAAACCGCTATTACCAATACCTCAGATGGTATACTCATATTAGATGATAATCAACCTCCTATTCCTTTGTATGCTAATGAAGCTTATTTCAGAATCTCTAAAAGAAATAAAAAAAATTTTCTCAATCATCCTTTCGAAGATATAGAAAAAGTATTGAAACTTATCCCTAATGAATCCTTAGAAAGAATGAAACAAAAACAAAGAGTTCAATTAGAATTTCAAAACCTTGATGCAGAAAGCAACCTATATCCCTGTGAGATAGAATTTAATCCCATTTTCTTTAATAATAAAACTTACTGGTTAATTATTTTAAGAGATTTAACAGAAAAAAAGAAACAAGAACAAGAGCTTATGAAAGCTAAAATGAATCAACAAAATCTCATTATTAAAACCATTGTAGATACACAAGAATTTGAAAGGCAACGTTTTGCAGAAGATTTACATGATTCCTTAGGGCAAATGTTGTCTGCACTTAAAATTAATATAGGAGCTTTAGAATCAAGTTGTCATAATCATGAAAATTCAGAATTATACCGTAAATCTATTAATTTATTAGATACCGCTATTCAAGAACTTCGTTCTATTTCGCATAATTTAATGCCTAGTTCCTTAGAACAATTAGGGTTAAATACTGCTTTAAAGGAAATTTGCAGTGCAATGAATAATGCAAAAAAAATTCAAATTATTTATCAATCCTATGGTAAAGAAATTGCTTTAGATAAATCCTATGAAATTACCTTATATCGTGTAGTTCAAGAACTTTTGAATAATTCTTTTAAACATTCCAATGCAAAAAAAATTTATTTGCAGTTATTTTACTACGAGGATTCTATTTTATTAATGTACGAAGATGATGGTATCGGTTTTGATTTACAAGAGATTCAAAAAAAATCTAAAGGAATTGGTTTAAAAAATATGGAACACAGAATTAAATTAATTAACGGTAGTATCCATTTTGAAAGCAAAAAAAATAAAGGATTTTTATGCACAATTGAAATTCCTATTGTTAATATTTAAAAAATACTAAATTCAACTAATAAATGCAACTTTTGGAGTAAAAAAATTATATTTTTCAAGGAAAGGGAGAAAGAAAATATTCTTTCTCCTCTTTACCCTGATGGAGAGATATTATTTTTGTCCCTTTCCTTCCTAAAAAAG
>CAZBPK010000038.1:0-14130 GCA_964493765.1 uncultured Bacteroidia bacterium
TGTATGTGTAATCATAGTAATATGTTTAGCAAAGCAGTACTAATTACCCAAATAGTTTTTCTTATACATCATCTTAATCTTTAATTTACTTATTCATACTACCAACAATAAGTCAAATCCGATCTTTACAATAAAAAAAGATAAAATCATTAAAAAAGAGCTAAGGGTAGCTAAAGCGTTGGTGTTCACTTCTTCCCATTCCGAAAAGAGAAGTTAAGCCCAACGTCGCCGATGGTACTTCCGTAATTGGTGGGAGAGTAGGTTGCCGCCCCTTAGCTCTTTATTTTTTACTCCTTTTTCAATATTCACCATTCTTTTCGTACCTGCCAAATTGGGTTTTTACAAAGAATAAACTTTTGTTTAAAATTTAATATTAACTATTACGCTAAGGTTTCTACTTCGTTCCAGTAATCCTTTTTCCACTTTTTTCAAAAACTAAAAAGGCAGTGCCTAACACCCCTACCCTCACGCTTACAAAATCTAAAATTTTTAGTAAAGAAGTTTCTAAAATTTTTGGTTTGGCTTGCTTATTTCATTAAATTTGCATTTATATCTACAAATGAACATGCTACGCATATTGTTTTTGGCTTATTTATTTTTGAGTTTTGTTACGCTTTCTGCTCAAAATGAAAAAAAGGATTTAAAAAAAGGTAAAGACCATTTTGAATATGAAGAATATAGAAAGGCTCTACCTTATTTAGAAAATGCTTTTAAAATCAATCCTGATAACATTGAAACTTGCTATTTTTTAGGCAGAACTTATTGGATTGTTGGAAAAAAAGATAAATGCTTACCACTGTTTGAAAAAGTTTATAAAGTAAACCCTAACTTTAAAAGCGATGTCTTAGATTATTATGCCTATTCTTTGCATTTTGATATGAAGTTTGATGATGCTATGAAATTGTATGCCAAACTACGAGATAAATTTAAACCTACTTCAAAAGAATACTTTGCTTATGAAAAATTAATTGCTCAATGTAGAAATGGAAAAGAATTGATTAAAAATCCTATAGATGTAAAAATAGAAAATGCAGGATCAGAAATTAATTCAGAATATCCGGATTTTGCTCCAGTTGTAACCGCTGATGATGAAGAAATGATTTTTACTTCAAGACGTTCAGATTGTCTTGGAGATATGGCTCCTGATGGTTTTCAATATGAAGACTTATATATTTCTACCAAACAAGGGGGTAAATGGTCAAAAGCTATCAATATGGGTACAACGATTAACACAACAGGGCACGATGCTTGTATTGGATTATCTACCGATGGTCAAAAACTTTATATGTACCGTGATGATAATGGTGGGGATATTTATTATTCAACTTTGAAGGGTTCAAAATGGACAGAGCCTAAAAATATTGGTAAACCTATTAATACTAATTATTATGAACCTTCTGTTTGCGTTTCTGCTGATAATAAATGGTTGTTTTTTGTGAGTAACAAACCCGGTGGTAAAGGAGGTAGAGATATTTATTTATGTGAAATGGGTAAAAATGGCAGATGGTCAGAACCTAGAAATTTAGAAGAGATTAACACAGAGCAAGATGATGATGCTCCTTTTTTCCATCCTGATGGTAAAACTTTATATTTTAGTTCTAAAGGGCATTCTTCCATGGGAGGTTTTGATATTTTTAAATCAGAATTAAAACCCAATGGCAAATTTTCCAAACCTCAAAATTTAGGTTATCCTATTAATACCACTGATGACGATATATATTTCGTAATGACAGCTAGTGGACGTCATGGATATTATGCAAGTTCAAAAGCAGGTGGTTATGGAGAAAAAGATATTTATGTAATTACCTTCAAACTTCCTGAAATTATTGCATTAGAAACTACAGACCCTAATATAAAAGTTGAAGAAAAAGAAGTTCCAATTTCAGTAATTACTGCTCCATCGTTAATTTTGTTAAAAGGAATTGTTACAGATGCCCAAACCGGTAAACCTGTTGAAGCAACTTTATATATTATTGATAACGAAAAAAATGATACACTCTTTGAATTAACTTCAAATTCTAATTCGGGTAAATACTTAGTTACATTGCCGTCTGGGAAAAATTATGGTATTGTAGCACAAGCTCCAAACTATCTGTTCCATTCCGAAAATTTTGATATTGTCCAAAATACTTCTTACCAAGAATTTCAAAAGGATATTCAATTGAAAGCCATCAAAAAAGGGGAAAAAATTATCTTGAAAAATATTTTCTTTGATTTTGATAAAGCCACTTTACGCAAAGAATCTGTTGCGGAGTTAGAAAGGTTACATAAAATTTTGGTGGATAATCCACAAATCAAAATTAAAATTGGAGGTCATACGGATAATGTGGGTTCAGATTCTTATAATCAGCAATTATCAGAGAAAAGAGCAAAAGCCGTTGTGGATTGGTTGATACAAAATGGTATAGATGCGAATAGATTACAATATCAAGGATATGGGGAGTCTGTACCAATTTCTACAAATGAAACGGACGCAGGTCGTCAGATGAATAGAAGAACAGAGTTTGAAATTATTGATTAAATCAAAAGTAATACTTTTGTGATAAGCGTGAGGGATGCGAAGGGCACAATTTGGCACTGCCTTTGTTTGCGAAGTATGAGCAAAACAAAGGATTGCTGAAACGAAGTGAAACCCGTAGCAGCCCGACCCGCAGCGTAGCAAGGGGAACGCCCAAATAATCTTCTAATTTATAATGATTTATAAACTTTTTGGAAAAAGAATTTTAGATTTTATCTTAGCTTTTATTTTTTTGGTAGTTTTTTTGCCTGTTTTTCTAGTTATTCTGATAATTTATCTTTTACGTAAAGAAAACCCTTTTTTTGTTCAAAGGAGACCCGGGAAAAATGAAAAACTTTTTTCTTTAGTGAAGTTTAGAACTATGCGTGAGCCCAAAGAAAACGAAGATATTCATTCGGTTCAAAGAGTTACTTCTTTTGGAAAATTTTTACGTAAAACATCATTAGATGAAATCCCTCAGCTATGGAATGTACTAAAAGGAGATATGAGTTTGGTGGGTCCAAGACCATTATTAATTGAATATTTGCCTCTTTACTCAGAAAAAGAAAAAAAAAGACATTGGGTAAAACCTGGAATTACTGGCTATGCACAAATTCATGGCAGAAATGCTTTGAGCTGGAAAGAAAAATTTGAGTTAGATGTTTATTATGTAGAAAACTACAGTTTTCATTTAGATATATTCATACTCTTAATGACACCATTCGCAATTCATGGAACAGAACCCCCTGAACCTTTTAATGGTCATAATTAATTCGCTTAATTAGGGTAAAACCTCGTAAGTTTTGATAATTTTCCAAAAGGAGTTAATTTCAAAAACCTTGATTTTTACTTGATTTTTCTTGGCATATTCTACAGCTTCTTGATAAGTATAGAATTGAATAATGTTTCTTTTGGCATAAAATATTATTTGTGTGTTTGAAGCAAAATTTGGATTTAATATAGCAGATACATAGCCAGTAGGTGTTTGTTTTTGAATATTGGTACCAAGTTCTTTAAACTCTTTATTGGGTGTAAAGGTAAAATTAGTGAGATGAATTTTAAAATACGATTGGAAATAATAGTTGTTTCTTAAAAGAAAAAAAATTAATCCTAAAATTATGATAATGATATTCATTGTTAAACCCATTCTTTTAGCTATAGGATTAGAAATATTTGCAATCATTTCTAACAAAGGTGCTAAAAGTAAAATGAAAAAAGGATTTGCTATTACAGCAGCTAAGGCGGTATGCCCTGTTGTAAAATTAAAAAGTACAAAATAATGCAATAAAACAGGTAAACCCGCTAAAAGAATTAATTTTGCGTAAAGTTTGAGGTTGATATTTTTTTGTAAATATTCAATTTGAGTAAGGGTATTTCCAATGTTAAAAAATAATGCAACAATTAAGGTAAATTCATAAATTAAAAAGTTAATAAGGAAAAAAAAGAGGGGTTTCCATTCTCCCCAGTGGTGTGAAATAGCGTCAGAATTTCCAATTCTTTTTAATCCTTTTTGTGTCAAAGTATTCATATAATTTTCATAGCCCAAAAAACTGCCAAACTGCCACAAGGTAAACACCAAATTGAATAATCCCCATAGGAACAATACACTAAATTGTTTCCATTGTTTTTTGTAAATGGTATATAAACCCGATGTAAAAAGTACTAGATAACCTATCCATTCAGTTTGACAAAGTAAAAAGTTAATCAAAAGCCAGAGAATTGAGTGCTTAGGATTGGGTTTTTCTAAATAACGTAAAGTTACAAATAATTGGATAATCAGAATATCCATAGATAAAACATCTAAAAAATAGATATTTCCATGAAACCATAGCAAATTGGGTTGAAGTAAATAAAAGGTTACACTCAAAAAGGTTGCTAAAGAACTAAAAAATGAACGAAGAATTTTCCATAGAAAAATGGCACTGATAAGATGTAAAAAAATATTGAAAATTTTTAAGACTATGGGTTCATGAGCATAGCCAAAAGTAGTGATATAGGGAATGATAAACCCAAAAGCTGGGTAAGAGATATAATAGAATCTACCATTTTTTTCAACGGAACCTAAATCACCTATGGGTATACGATGATTAGTAGTGTCATTATAAGTATAAACAGGTAAAAAATGATGTTGAGTAATTCCATCTTGCTTCCAAATATCATAAGTAATTAAAGAATGAGCCATAAGCCCTTCATAATTTCCACTTAAAGGTCTATTCAAGTAAGGTAATCTAACCAAAATGGAAATCAAAAACACAAAAAAAAAGGCAAATTTGTATTTCATTGAAAACACAAAATTAAGTTTTATTTGGAGAGTAGTTGCACCTAAATAGTAAAAATACTTTGTTTTCTGCGTAACTTTGCAAAGCTATGTTTGAAAGAATTATTGAAGAAGTATCAGATATTCCTCATTTAATATGGATTGGATTGGTATTGATTAGTGCGTTTATATCCCATAGACTGATAAATATTACTATTAACAAATCAATAAAGCTATGGTCTGAAAGATTAAAATTAAATCCTACAAAATTTCGTTTTTTGCAACACTTTTTAGTGTTCATGATTTATTTTACTGCTGTTATTTTAATTGGATCCTCTATACCAACAATTCAATCAGCAATAGTTTCTTTATTAGCGGGAGCTGGAATTGCAGCTGCAGCGATTGCTTTTGCATCACAACAAGCTATTGCGAATATGATTAACGGCTTATTTATTGTTTTTTTTGAGCCTTTTCGTGTAAATGATAGAATAAGAATTAGTGGAAACGGTAATAATGATTTTTTTGGTACTGTTGAAGATATTACTATGCGTCATACTGTTATAAGAGATTTTGAAAATAATCGTATTGTAATTCCGAATTCTGTAATTGGTAATGCAGTTATTTCCAATTTAACTATTGAAGATGAAAGAGTTTTTCGACGTTTGTTTTTTAGAATCTCTTTAGATGCAGATATAGAAAAAGCCAAAACCATAATTCATGATATTTGTTTTAAACATCCTTATCGTATCGACACAAGAACAGAAGAAGATAAAAAAAACAATATTCCTGAGGTTCCAGTAAGAGTATTTACATTTGATGATAAAGGAATTACACTAGAAGCATTTGCTTCAGCAGCTAATTCTTCTAATGCCTATTTAATGGCTTGTGAAATATACGAAGAAGTTTTAAAGTCTTTCCAAGAAAATAATATTCCATTGGTAAAGGCTTTAATATAGTAATACAAAAAAAATTAAGGCTGCTTATTTCAGCAGCCTATTGAATTTCAAATTCCAAAAACTTTTTTGATTTCTTCTACTTTATTGAGTTCTTCCCAAGGGAAAAATTTTACTTTTTTGATATATGGAGTTCTACACTCTGTAATAGCTCCATTATTTTCAGATCTTTCTACTTTGATTAAAGTAATATCTTGTTCATAGCAATCTCTACCCATGTGCCCATAAGCAGCAGTTGGGAAATAAATAGGATTTTTTAAACCTAAATCTTCAATAATTGCTTTGGGTCTTAAATCAAAAATGGAGTTTAATTTTTCAGCAATCTGACCGTCAGTTAATTTTACTTTTGCAGTACCATAAGTATTAACATATAAAGAAATAGGTTTTGCTATACCAATTGCATAAGAAACTTGAATTAAAACTTCATCTGCAATACCAGCAGCTACTAAATTTTTCGCTATATGGCGAGCTGCATAAGCCGCAGATCTATCTACTTTAGAAGGATCTTTTCCAGAAAAAGCTCCACCACCATGAGCACCTTTACCACCATAAGTATCAACAATAATTTTTCTTCCCGTTAATCCTGTATCTCCATGAGGACCGCCTATTACAAATTTACCCGTTGGATTAATGTGTATGATTGTGTCTTTATCTAACATATTAGAAGGAATTACGTTAGGGATAACAATTTCTATCATATCCTTACGAATTTTTTCTAACATATCTTTTTCTGAAGCAAAATCATCATGCTGAGTGGAAATTACAATAGTATGAACTCTTTGAGGTTTTCCATGATCATCATATTGAATAGTTACTTGTGATTTGGTATCAGGACGTAAATAAGTCATGATTTTACCTTCTTTACGAATTCTTGCAATTTCTTTCACTAAACGATGAGAAAAAGCTAAAGCCATGGGCATAAATTCTGGAGTTTCATTGGTAGCATAACCAAACATCATACCTTGGTCTCCAGCACCTTGATCTTTATCTAAACCTTTACCCTCATCAACACCTTGAGCAATATCAGGAGATTGTTGGTGCACAGCAACTATAATACCACAAGAATTGGCATCAAACATATACTCTGATTTAGTATAACCAATTTTACGAATCGCTTCTCTAGCAATTTCAGCAATATCTACATTTGCTTTTGTTGTAATTTCTCCTGCTATAGTAACTAATCCTGTAGTAACTAAATTCTCACATGCTACACGCGAATTGGGGTCTTGAGAAAGCATAGCATCTAAAATAGCATCAGATATTTGATCTGCTACTTTATCGGGATGTCCTTCTGAAACGGATTCTGAAGTGAATAAATAAGCCATTATATCTTAATTTATGAGTTTTTTCTTAATTGAATGATACCTAATTTGTTGAATAATAATATAATAGGATAAACGGGATCAAATTCATGCCACTTAATTCCAAAATTTGCTCTCCCTGGATGGCTATGGTGATTATTATGATAACCTTCTCCTAACATTAATATATCAACGGGCATAATGTTTTTTGAAGTATCACTTACTTTAAAATTAGTATATCCAATTTTATGAGCAAACCAATTGATGATTGCACCGTGGAAGGGTCCCATTATCGCGTGAATAACAATTAAGCCATACCAAGCCCAATGTGGAGAAAAATACCAATAAAATAAAAAATAAAGAGGAATCCATAGTAACCTAATTGGCATTTTGTCAACAAAATTGTCAAAAACATGCCATGATGGAACATCTTTCTTAAATTTTTCATCTACTTCCACTTTATTGCTTGCAATATTGCTATAAATAACTTTAGTTTTCCACATCATATCAAAAATATTTTTTGAATATTTTGGAGAATGTGGATCTTTATCCGTATCAGCATAAGAATGATGCATTCTATGTAAGATTCCATAAGCGTAAGGGCTTAAATAAGATGAACCTTGAGCAATAAAAGAACCAATATAAAAAACTTTCTCCCAAAATTTGCTCATAGTAAACATTTTATGAGCAGCATAACGATGATGAAAAAAGGTCTGGAAAAATAACGATAAATACCAGTGACCAATAAAAAACAATAATATTGCCATTAAAATAAAATAAATTTCGCAAAGTTATTAAATTTTTCAATACGAAAATAAAATTTTGTTTGTAACTTAAGTTGCAACATTAAGGCTATTATACCTTCTAATTTTGCATAAAAATTGAATAATGGAAATCATAGGTTATTTAGCGTCCATATTAATTGGAGTTAGTTTAGGTTTAATAGGAGGTGGTGGAAGTATTTTAACGGTTCCTGTTTTAGTGTATTTGTTTGCAGTTCAACCTGTTCAGGCTACTGCGCTTTCTTTATTTATTGTTGGTTTGACCAGTGCTGTTGGTGCTGTTAATTATTTTAAACAGAATTTAGTGGATATTAAAACCACCATTTTATTTGGTATTCCTTCAATTATTGCAGTTTACTTAACAAGGAAATGGATTGTTCCTTCCATTCCAAACCAAATACTCACAATAGGAACTTTTGAATTAACAAAAAGTCTTTTCTTAATGCTTCTTTTTGCTGTTCTTATGATTTTAGCTTCTTATTCCATGATAAAGCCTTCCAAAAAAAATGAGAACAAAGCCAAAAAAGAACTTTCTCCTGCTTTAAAAAATCTTATTCCATTTTTAGAAGGTAGTGTAGTTGGGGTTTTAACGGGGTTAGTAGGTGCAGGGGGTGGATTCTTAATCATTCCTGCTTTGGTAGTAGTTGCTGGTTTAGAAATGAAAGTAGCTATTGGCTCTTCATTAGTAATCATTGCATTAAAATCATTATTAGGTTTTCTCGGTGAAGATCTAAGTATAGTTCCATGGAGTTTTCTTGGTATTATCTCTGGTTTTTCAATTCTTGGAATTTACATAGGTACATATTTATCCAAAAAAATTGATGGTAATAAATTAAAACCAGCATTTGGTTATTTTGTTTTGGTTATGGGTGTATTTATTATTGTGAAAGAAGTTTTCATGAAGTAATATTTCGTACTTTTTCAAAATTATAGGAAAATTTTACAATAAAAAAGGAGAGGACAAACCTCTCCTTTTTTCTAAAAAAAATATAGTAACTTGCTTAGAAAATATCACCAACCATTTTTTCAGGTCTTACATATTCGTCAAACTCTTCGGAAGTTAAATATCCTAATTGAATAGCAGTTTCTTTTAATGTCAAACCTTTTTTATGAGCAGTTTGAGCAATTTCAGCGGCTTTATAATAGCCAATTTTGGTATTCAATGCAGTAACTAACATCAAAGAATTATTTAAATGATTTTGAATATTATCATGAATTGGTTCAATACCTTTTGCACATTTTTCATTAAAGCTAATACAGCCATCTGCAATAAGTCTAGCGGAATGAATAAAATTATAAATCATCATAGGCTTAAACACATTCAATTCAAAATGTCCATTAGAGCCACCGATATTGATAGCAACATCGTTACCAAGAACTTGAGCGGCAATCATAGTTAAGGCTTCGCATTGAGTAGGGTTTACTTTACCGGGCATAATTGAAGAGCCAGGTTCATTGTCAGGGATAAAAATTTCACCTATACCACAACGAGGTCCTGAGCTTAACATTCTGATATCATTAGCAATTTTCATTAAAGAGACTGCAACGGTTTTTAAAGCACCATGAGATTCAACAATTGCGTCGTGAGCAGCTAAGGCTTCAAATTTATTTTCTGCTGTTCTAAAAGGTAATCCAGTAAATTCAGCTATTTTCTTAGCTACTAATTCCGCATATCCTTTTGGAGTATTGATGCCTGTACCTACTGCTGTACCTCCTAAAGCTAATTCAGAAACATGCTCTAAAGTTCTTTCTACTGCTTTAATTCCATGTTCTAATTGAGATACATAGCCACTAAATTCTTGACCTAGTGTTAAAGGTGTTGCATCCATAAAATGCGTTCTTCCAATTTTAACAATATGTTTAAATGCTTCGGATTTAGCCTTTAAAGTATCTTTTAATGCGGTTATACCGGGTATCGTTTTTTCTACTAAAATTTTATATGCAGCAATATGCATTGCAGTTGGGAAAGTATCATTTGAAGATTGAGACTTATTAACGTCATCGTTAGGGTGCAAAAACTTTTCTTTATCGGTTAATTTCCCTCCTTTGATTACATGACCACGATAAGCAATTACTTCATTGACATTCATATTAGATTGAGTACCTGAACCTGTTTGCCATACTACTAACGGAAAATAATCATCTAGCTTTCCTTCTAAAATTTCATCACAAACTTGTCCAATTAATTCCGCTTTTTCTTGAGACAAAACCCCTAATTCATAATTTGTATAAGCTGCAGCTTTTTTTAAATAAGCAAATGCTTTAATAATTTCTTTGGGCATTTTGTTAATATCTTGAGCAATTTTAAAGTTCTCAATAGAACGTTGTGTTTGTGCTCCGTAATAAGCATCGATAGGTACTTTTACAATACCCATAGTGTCTTTCTCTTCTCTAAATTCCATAAATTTTGATAAATAATTTTGAAAACGCAAATTTAAAGAATAAAATTCTCAAATCCGTTTAATGTGAATGAACGAAAATAAATTTTTTGGAATAATTATATATCAGAAAGCATAAAAAAGTTATGCATTTCTCTTTTAGAGATTTGAAATCAATGGGTTTCTAGTCCTCCCTTAAATCTACCAACTCAACCCCTGGATATTTATTGATATCGAAAATAAAAATGTCATCTGTTAAATTGGTATTTACTACAATGCTATTCATTTCAAACTGATGAGTAGTACCATTTCTATTATGAATTTTAATTTTGCGGATATTTTCTGTTTTATCTTCAATCCAAAGTTCAACTTTAAAAAATTCTTTTTCTTGTAATGGAAATAATGTCATTTTATGAGTATTGGAACCTCCGATTAGATCAATCGCATCATATTTTATTTTCATTCCTTCATCATACATCTTAAAAACTTTTTGAAAGTTCATACCTTCTTTAGGATTATTTTTAGACAAATTGACTTCTTTTTCCTTTTTTAAATAATCCCATAAGTTTTTTCCATCACAAAACATTTCTCGTTCCTGAAAAACGATTTTATATTTATCTTTTTTGATATAAATCTTTCCTTTTTTTACAGAAGGGGCTTGTTGAGTAGCCTTATTTTCCATTGTCCAAACAAAATCAGAGGTCATATCATTATAACCATTGATTTTTTTTCTTGAACTTTTTATAATTTTATCTGCTTTGGGGTCAACTTGTGCATAATTGAACTGGATAAAAAACCATTGAAACAAAAATACAGTTACTAAAATTTTTTTCATAAAAACGAATAATCTAAATTGGACTTTTTCAAAAATTGTTCCAAAAATACAAAAAAATCAAATTTCTAAGAATTTCATTAAGGATTCATAGTTGTTGTTGGCATCAGAAAGAGCTAATTGTTTTTGATTTACATAAGCTATTTCGTAGCCAAATCGTTCATAAGCGGCTACAATTCTGCTTAAATCTTCTGTATTAAATTTTAAATTCAAATACCATAAATTTTCATCAGGGTGTTGAGATAAAAATAATGAAACAATTTTAGCATCGCAGGATTCTGCAATTCTTGCAATTTCTGATAAACTGTAGTTATTATGTGCAATTGAAAGAACTAAAGTTCCACCATGAAAATTTTGAAGTTGTAAATGTTTAAGAATTTCAGGAATTTGATGAATACTTATGATTCCAGAATATTCATTTTGTTGGTTTAAAACCACTAAAACATCTTGAAATTGAAGCTTTAAAAGAGCATCATAAATATGATCATCAGAATAAACAAAAATAGGAGGGGCATGATATGGTAATAACTCTGAAATAGGAGTTTCTAAAGGTATACTTTGTGTTTTAAGTAACTCTAAATTCAAATATCCAGCTAAATAGCTATGATTTAATATTGGTACTTGATTCAAGAAATGAAGATTTGACCATTCCAAAGCATCTTTGTAGTGATGTTGGGGCGAAAGTAACAAGGGTTTCTGAGCAAAAAAATGAACATACATAGGATTAGTATTTATAATTAATACGAAAAAAACGAATAAAAAGTTTTACCAAGGACCTCCAATAGCTTTCCATACTACCCAACCTTTTTTAAGTTGATAGCAATCATTCAAATGAATTTCATATTCTGAAACTCCTTTGTAAGAAAATTGCAAAGCAATATCATATTTATGACCATTTTTAATTGGAGTTTTATTGATAATTCTATAACCTGTAAATTTACAATCTATCCATTGAATACCAGCATTTTTAGCATTATCTTGAACTTTTTGAAATTTTTCTTTCATTATAGATTGATGATTTTTTACAAGGTTATCTGAATTTTTTAAAGCATTCTTTCTTGAGATCTCATCTTTAAAGTTTTGTTTTGTATTCAATTCAGGATAATCATCTTTTTTTACTGTATAAATGTCAAATGCTTGGTAGTTGTTTTTGGTAATAGTTGTAAAAATGTCAGTAGAAAATTTATCCAAATTACCATCTTGTGCAAAAATACCCAAATGAAACGTAATTAAAAGTAAGAAAACAAAAAACTTCATAATCAAGGAATTCATTTTAATTGCAATATTACAAAAAAAGTGCCTAATACTATTAAAATTTATAAGCAGTAAAAAAAAAATAAAAATTGGCTGTTGTGAATAACAGCCAATTCGTAAACATTTTCATTATTCAATATTACTTACCTGCTACGGCTAGTTTATTTACGAATCTTGCTAATTTAGATTTTTTGTTTGCAGCGTTGTTTTTATGAATAATATTTCTTTTTGCAAGTTTATCAATACCACTTACAACTTTTGGTAATTTTTCTTTAGCTATGGTAGCGTCAGTAGTTTTTAATAAATCTTTAATTGCTCTTTTGACGCCAATTTTCTGAAATCTATTTAACAGCCTTTTCTTCGCTGAATTTCTTATTCTCTTCTTAGCTGATTTAGTATTTGCCATGACTTCTTATCCTTCTACTTTTTTATGAACCGCAAAGATAATTGCTTTTTATAAAATATCCAAAAAAAATTTTATTTTATAAATTGTAAAGGTCTTGTAATTACAAGACCTTTAACAAAATTTATTTTATAAGATTATTCAATTACTAACTTTTTAGTAACCTGAGTTTCGGAATTTTTGATAGTTACAAAATAAATCCCTTTAGGTAAATGACTTACGTCTAAACGAGTTTGATAACTATTAACGTTTTCTGTTAATACTGTTCTACCTGTAACATCTGTTAAAGAAAGGGTTTGAATTCTTGGAAGAGAATTATCCACAGTTACAAAAATTTCATTTCTTGCAGGGTTGGGATAAATATTTGAGAAAGCTCTTAATAAGTCCGCTTGCTCTTTGCTTGTCCAAGAAGCCAAATCCATAGATTTGAATAATCTAGGAGTTAAGAAAGTAATAACGGTATCTAAATATTTAGAAGCTGTATCAATTCTACCAGGGCTAGAATTGCCGTAGATTCCATAAGGTTCGAAACCTACACCGTAGAAAGGATATAAACCGGGGAAGGGGTTATCATTAGCAAAATCAGGTAGTATAGAGGCTTGATTACCAATATTAAAACTTCTTCTTATCATATCATGCCCACCATGCACTTCAATTACAGGTTGCCCAGTAACATTTACAATGACAACTCCTGTGGTATAGGGCGTATTATCGGCAGTTCCGTGCATAGCCAGAATTACAGGCTCACCAGCTTCAATAAAAGCTGTATCACCTACAGCACAACCTAAGGAAATAGTAACTCTATGATTAGAAGGATAGCCTGGGTTTCCACTATTTCCTTCAAAGTTACCTAAGGCTACGGTGTCTATGAGAGGTTGATTATTGCCATCTAGGAATTTGGGATAGGATAACTCTGCGGGTTTATTTAAACATCCTGCATGAATAGCAATATAACCACCAGAGTTAGAACCCCCAGCTGCAATTCTTGTAGGATCAATTTTCCATGTATTTTTTTCTTTATTGAGATAACGTATTAAGGCTTTCAGATCTTGCTGTGCTCTAAAAACTGCGGACATAATGCTTCTCGCTCTTTCTTCTTCTGTGGAAGCTAATGGATTCCAACCTACTCGATAATCTGCAGAAATGGTTACATATCCTTTTTTCGCAAATGCTTTGCATAGATGTACCATCGCACTATCCTTTCTTGTTCCTAGACCGGGCGTAGGAATCATAGCAGGAGGTAGGAAGCTACCTGCATGCAACAAAATTATAACAGTACGATTGGTAACGCTATCCCCAACCGGCTGGTAAATATCGCATTTTAAATCAATAGCAACATTTGAACCATAAGGAACATTACTTCCATAAACTATACCGGTATATACCTGTACATAAGTAAAAATGTTGTCTACATAACGAGTTTGTGATTTTCGAAAGAATGGCAACGCACATACGGCTAATAATACAAATCTT
>CAZBPK010000039.1:0-19364 GCA_964493765.1 uncultured Bacteroidia bacterium
TTTGTAGATTTTTTCAAAACGGTTTTTAATTTCCTCAATTAGTGATTCTTTTTCTTCGCCACCGTAAAGATGAACATTGAACATAAATTGAGCTTTGATTATTTCCAAGTTTGACGGTTTTTTGCCTCTGTTGTTTTGGAAAATAAACATCTGAATAGCTTCCGATTCGTCTTTTACCGTATGTGTTGTGCAAGCTGCGTTTTGAATCGCGTCAAGCATTTTAACTAAGTACGGTTCATCCTTATTTTCTAATTGAGATATAAAAAAGTCAAAAGCGTTTACAATTCTTTTGGCTGATGCGGTTTCAAGTCCGTTTTTGTCTTTTTTGGTTTGGTCGATTACATAATCTTTGAAAAGTTGTTTGTCATAGTCAACTGTTTCAAAACGATAGGTTGAATTTCGTTTAATAATATCTTCAAAAATTTCCTGTTCGGTTTCAGTGAGTTCTCTTATCGATCTTAATCGTTTGAATAGAGCAGAAAGAAAAATTGCAATTGTTGTAAGTCTTTGCTGTCCATCAATCACGCCAAATTTTTTGTCGGGCTTTTCTTCAAATAGAAAGTGTCCGAAGTAGTAAGATGATTTAGTTGAACTCTTGTTGTGGTCCTCCAAGTCTGATAAAAAAACATTAATCTGTTCTGTGTCCCAAGAATATGCTCTTTGATAAGTGGGAACAAAAATTCTGTTCCCTGCTAACATTTGTTTTATTGTTGTTGTTGCTTCCATTTTGTGTTACTTTTTTTAATGCTCTGCAAATCTATAAAATATATATTCTTTTTTCAAAATTTTTTTTAATTTTTTTTGCTTTGAAGTGTAAATGCATGATTCGCTGGGAGCGGACTAGTGGTGAGAAGTTAGATTTACGGAATCATTTTATCTTTGTGTGTTTTTAGGGGGCGGTTTATAAACCTTTCCCAAAAAATGATGTGAGGAAGAAAATTAATCACGCTATTCTTGCTTTCTGCCAAACGCCTGTCATAGCCAGTTGTTGTTTCAGTCATTGTATTTAGATACTTTATTTTTGTTTTTCAATACTGTTCCAATTGCTACGTCACCGAATGAAAAAATAGCTCAGTCTGTAAGACTTTTAATTTGTCTTGAGTTGTCTAAACGAAAATCATTACGAGCCTCAAAGAAAAATCAAAAGTCATTCAATGGAATAATATTTCCATTATCGCATAACCGAGTTCAATCTCTTTTAAAAACTTTTAAGTGAAAAACCCTTTGATGATTTTCAATGGAAATATTGATAATTAATGCTCTATCTATCCATGGTAAAATGTAATCATACCACTCAATAAAAGCATAATTACAATTATTGAGTAACTCTGGAATTCCTGATTCTAGGACTTCATATTCGTTTTTAAGCCGATATAAATCCGCATGCAAAATATTCAAATTATCAAATTGATAAATATTTGCTAATGTAAATGTAGGGCTTTGTACTTCGCAATGGGGATAAAGTGAATGAACAAAATATTTCACAAATGTAGTTTTTCCAGCTCCTAATTCTCCTTCTAATAAAAAAAAACGATTATCAGGAAATTCCTTTCTAATTTCATGAATTAGAAAGTTCAATTGAGCTTCATCTGAAATAGAGTACGATTTCAATTGAATAAATTATTATTTTGTACTTGGTAAGAAAAATTCGTATTCATAGGGAATGGTTTGAAAGTTTTTTCCTTGTACTTCATACTTCCAACTTACATTCATTAAAGGATTATCATGTAAATTTTCATTGGTTTTGATTACCTCCGCCATACTGGTTTTAGTCATTCTACCAATTAATTTTTTGTACACTTCAACATAAACTTTGTTTTCATCAGCATTTTTAATGGTAATTAACCCTTTCACTTTATATCTATCTAAAAACTGGTTTTGAGTATTTTTTCGAACTTTATCTTCTTTTTCGATTTGTTCTTCATAGATAGTAAGTAAAATTTGTGGGGAAGTAATTACATGAATTTTCAATGGGGAACCGGATTCTGTGTAAGGCATTTCATCTTCTGAAATCGACTTAACCCCTTTACTTAAAATTTGTACTTTACCTTTTGCATAGGGTATCTGAGTATTATTAGTCCATTTTACGGATTCATAAACAGGGAACTCTGTTAAAGGATAATTGTAAGGACCTTTTCCTGGTTCAATAAAGTTGGGTATAATACATTCAAATAAATTTTTAGTAGTAATTTTTTGAGAAAAAATAGAAAATTTAGCTTCTGAACCTTTGGATAAACTTACATTATTGATTTCATAAGCTTGTAATGGCGGTGTAGCATTTCTAATATTTTCTTTAGAGGATTGATTTCCATTTACAACCGTAAGATTGGTTTGATTAGATATAGGCTTAATTTTTTCTTTTAAATTCAAATTGGCATTACCAGCATAAAGTTTAATGTTACAATTCTCAAAATCTTGATAATTATTTTTTATTAAAGCATTCATAGTAAAAAGACTCGTACTGTCATCTAAAACCTCTAGTCCATATAATGGCTCCCAAGAAATTCCATGGATGTAATACATAAGATTAATATTACCTTCAGGAATATTTTTATCAATACTAATTTCTGTAACATCTCCTAAAGATTTTTCTAGATAGGTTGTTTTAACAACACCTTGTATGGCAACTTGTTGAATTTGTTCTTTTTTCAAAAATACACTTTGACCATTGGCTTTTTTGATTGCAATGATATTGGTGTTAATGTCAATTGGAAGGATTTCACCCGATACTGTTTCAATTTCGTTAGCAATTTGATAGGTTACATCGGCTTTAGAACCTACATTGGCTTTTAATAAATCATAAAAATCTTTTGCTTGAGAGGGAGAATAAACAGTATCCTTTTTGATAATCACTCCGTTAATTTGAAAGGAACTATTTGTGCCTAACCAATAAGCACCACCAATCGCATCAGGGGGGCCATCTATTATTGCCTTTTGTTTTTCAAAACTTAAATTTTGAGTTTTAGTAATAAAGGCAGTATTTTCTAGAAAAATGGAAATATCTTTAATGGGCATGTTTTGAGGCTGCCCTTTTACATATCCAAAGAGAAATGCAAGAAATCCAATGGATATTAGTTTTTTTTTCATTTAGAATCTGTAGGCAAATTGAGTTGATATTTTTCGTTTATTTCTTTTTTGGAAGTAGGAATTGCTTGAATGGTCATTTTAATGTCTTCAAAAGGTCTATCTCTTTTATCTCTGGGTTGTTCAATAATTTTGTCTACCACTTCAAAACCTTTTAATACTTTACCAAATACAGTGTAATTACCATCTAAAAAAGGCGTGCCATTCTCATTTTGAACAATATAGAATTGAGAACCACTAGATTCTTTTTTAGGGTTTACATTATCTCCCATTCTTGCAGCCGCTAAAGCACCTTTATGATGTTTTAAATGATCTTTAAATTCTGCTGGAATTGTATATCCAGGACCACCCATTCCGTCGTTATTAGGGTCATTATCTTTAGAATTAATATCACCACCTTGAATCATAAAATTGGGTATAATACGATGGAAAGTTGTCCCGTCATAATATTTTTCATTTACTAGTTTAATAAAATTAGCTTTATGTAAAGGGGTTTCATCATAAAGATAAAGTTCTATATCTCCAAATTTAGTGGATAGAACAAAAATATAATCATCTTTTTTGGTCATGGGAATATCCTTTTTTGTATTGTCTTTTTTTTGAACTTCAGTTTTTACTTTATCTTTTGATTTTTTTTCTTTTTTATTTTTTTGAGCATAACCCAAATTCGTTAAAAGAAATGACATAAAAATAAAGACAAAAATAGTGGATTTCATACTTGTAATTTGCTCGCAAAAATATTGAAAATTTATTTAATATTTATAATAATCAAAAATAAAAATCTATAGAGATTTTTACTGATGAGATTTATAAAAACACTTTCCTATTGAATGAGCATAACCATTTTTTGCTTTAATATCTCCTTGTATTATTACAATTCCGTTGATTTTTGCACCATAAAAATCGGATTCAATTTTTACTACGTCACCTGCAATATTTTTTAAAGAAGATACTTTTCTTAAATCATTTACTGAATAAGAACCTTCAAAAATATAATGTTTAACGAAGTCATAGAGTTCTAATTTCTCTTCACGAGTTTTAGCATTGATTAAGGTAACCACAAGACCCTCAGGAAGTTCTAAGAATGCTTCATCAGTGGGTGCAAAAACTGTAAAAGGTCCATTCATTTTCAGATTCTCCGAATATCCAGACTTTAATAATAAAGAATTAAAAGTTTTAAATTGGTCAGATGTATTAAAAACATTGGACAAAGTGCCTTGGGCATTCAAAGAGAATTGAAAAATTAAGCTAAACAATATAAGCGTAAGAAGATTTTTCATACGAACGAATTTTAGTATAAATTCATATTGGCAAAATTAGTGCCAAATTATAATTTTACTTCTCTCAATATGCTATTTTCTAAAGAAATAAAAGTTTCAGTTCTTTGAATACCCTGAATTTCTTGAATTTTATCTAATGTTTGACGTAAATGGTTTGTATCTCTACAGATAAGCTTAGCTAAAATATTATAACTACCCGTAGTATAGTGCATTTCAACCACTTCATCAATTTTTTTTAATTCAGATTGAGCATTGGGATATGCAGAACCCTTTTCTAAATAAACACCAATATATGCACAAACATCAAAACCTAATTTAGAATAATCAATGGTTAATTTTGAACCTGTAACAATTCCAGATTCTTCCATTTTTTTCATTCTAACGTGAATAGTACCACCTGAAACCCCCAATTCTTTTGCAATATCTGTATAAGGAGTGTTACCATCGTTTAAAAGTATTTGAAGAATACCTTTGTCTAAGATATCAATATCAGCTTTGTTTAATATTTCGTTATTCACAACAATTAAAATTTATTGCAAAAATAATAAAAAAACGAATAAAAAAAACAATTTTTTTATTTTTTTGTCAATATTAACAAAATTGGGAAATGGTCACTATATCCACCTAAATATTTATTACCCACAAAAGTTCTTAATGGAGAGCCTTTAAATCTTTCCTCTTTTTCTTGAATAAAATCTGGATTATAAATAAAGGCTTCATGGTAACGAATTCCTTTTTTATAATGAACTAAAGCATGAGAAAGCATGAATTGGTCTAACAGATTCCATTCATTTTTATATTTATGAGTTCCTTGACCTTTAGATGCTAAATCCGCCATTGCATTCCATAAATGACCTTCTCTAACGTCTTCTTTTTTAGTTTTTGCTTTTAAAGTTTCGGTTATAGACCAATTCGCAGGGTTATCATTAAAATCTCCCATTACAACAATTTTTGTATGAATATTAATAGCCCTAAGAGAATCAATTTTTTTTTCCAATAAATCGGCTACTAAAATTCTTTTTTCTTCGCTTTCTTCACCTCCTCTTCTAGAAGGCCAATGATTCACAAAATAGTGAACAGTATCTTTTTTACCCATTAATAAAGTTACATGCAAAATATCACGAGTAAAAAAACTGGTATCAGAATCATCATGGGGTCTATAAAAGTCTGATTTAATCAATTTTATATTTTCTGATTTAAAACACAATGCAACATCAATGCCCCTTTTATCAGCAGATTCATAGTGTATAACTTGATATTTCCCTTCTGATAATTTGCCAAACTTCATTAAATCTTCAACAACATTTTTGTTTTCTACTTCAATTAAACCAATTACATCAGGTCCAATATTTTTAGGATGCATGCTTAAAATAACTTCTGAAAGTTTTTCTAATTTTTTTTGATATTTATCTTGATTCCATTGTTTGGGACTATTGGGTAAAAATTCAGCATCATCGTTGGGTCCATCTTCTGTATCAAATAAATTTTCAATATTATAAGAAGCTATCAACCAATAATTTTCCATTTTCTTAGGAAAAGGAAAAGCAGCTTGTTGTGCTTTTATTACAAACGATGAAAGCAGTACAAACAAAAATATACTTATGAATTTCATTTTTTATGATTAGGAAGCAAAATTACAAAACATTTATCTAGGGACAAATAAAATTATCAAAGCTCCCATAATACAAATACTTGCCCCCAAGAAATCCCAAAAATCGGGTTGAATACCTTCAACAAAGTACAGCCAAAATAATGAAAAAGCAATATATATTCCTCCGTAAATGGCATATATTCTCCCCGCAGAATCTAAATTTACGAGTGTTAATAAATACCCAAAAATGATTAAACTAATAAAACCAAGTATTAGCCAATAAAAGGATTTTTGCAATTTAAAATAATTCCAAAATGCATAACAACCAAATATTTCAAAAAATGCTGAAAATACAAATAGAGTTATGGATTTCATTTATTTTGAGAAACCACCACTAAAAGGGTTGGTTTGTATATCACATTTGAATTTCAAAACAATAGTGGGGTTTATAGGGTCATTGGAAGTAACCGTAATGGTTTTAGATTGTGGACCTGTTCTACCTGTAGAATCAAAAGTCATTTCAATTTGAGAAGTTTCTCCTGATTCAATTTCAGTTTTTCTAGGTGCAGAAGCTGTACAACCACAAGAAGGTTTTGCACTTTCTATTTTTAAAATTCCACCACCAGCATTTTTAAATTTAAATGCATAATTTACTTTTTCACCTTGAATGATTTTTCCTGCGTCAAATTCAATTTTATCAAATTGTATTTTAGGTTGTTGTGCTAATTCTTTGTCAGTATAAATTTTTACAAATGTACCATTCAAAAGTATTTCTTTTTTATTATTGGATTTTTCGTTGGTATAAAAAATAATTTTTTCATTAAAAATTTGACCATGCTTCAAAAAAGAAGCTTCTCCTTTTTCGCCAATAGCTTGAATTGTTAAAGTACCAACATCTCCTGGATTTAAGGAATATCTATCAAAAAGTGGGACGAAAGCTTGTGAATGCTCAGTGTTTTTATAAATTATATTAATGGTTTCTTTGGAAATATTTTTAAATTTAATAGAAAATTCTTTGGTTTCATTAGAAGCAAAATTGTTAATAGGAATAAACAAATTCTCAAATCCTAAACCACCAATAGTATCTTTCACATAAACATCATTCAATTTAGGTTTCACGTTGCCTTTAATCGTAAGAATAATAGGTTCTTGAGAATCATCAGCCATAACAGTTATGGTTTTAGTGAAACCGCCGGGTCTGCCTGTAGAATTGTAAATAGCCTTTACAAAACCTGTTTTACCAGGTGCAACAGGCTCAGATGACCATTCGGGTGTAGTACAACCGCATGAAGCATGAACACTATTTAATTTAATTGGCTTATTACCAGTGTTTTTAAATAAAAATTGATATTCCGCTTGCACACCTTCGTTGATTTCTCCAAAATCATGTTCTTTTATGGAAAAATTAGCAGTTGATGACTGTGCAAAAATTTGAAAATAACCGATTAAGCAAAGTACAAATATACTAAATTTTGGAATACTCATAATTGTTTTATTTGCAAAAGTAATACCTTTTTCAATTTTAATAATGAAAATCTTAATAAAAATGGTTTAAAAAAATTTAAATTTATTTTTTTTCGCAAGTATTTATACCCAAAAGTGGATATAATGGACAAAAACTTACCAAACTTGTCAAAACAAAAACTGAAGCTAAAACCAATAAAATAATCCCTAAAGTACCTTCAATTACTTGAAAGAAATATAAAACCATTAAAGTAATTGCTATGATTGCTCTTACTACTCTGTCTATTGTACCCATGTTTTTTTTCATAATACTAGAATTTTATTTGCAAATATACAACTTTTTGTTCATTTAAAATGAAGCACAAAATTTTTAAAAAATTTCTTTTGTTTTTATTCAGGTTATGAGGAAAGTAGTACACCAAAATCAGTCTATTTGAATATTTTCTAACTCAATAGTTTTTATAATAGCCTGATATTGAGCTTGATTAAAGAGCTTCGGTTCAAAGTCAAAAGTAGGATATTCGGCATTTTTTCGAGTTTTCTTTAAAAAGGGTTGATAAGAAATTTTATGGTATTCTAACTCTTGATGGGGAAGTTTTTCCCAAGGTATGGGATTACTGACCATAGGCTCATATTGGGCTTTGTAATCAAAAATTAAATTTTGCTTACCTGGAGCAGATACTTGAAAATGAACAAATTCTTTATTGGAATATAATGTAAAATTGCCTAAAGAATCGGTATAAGTATTAGCAGCGATATCCCACCATTCTGTCCAACCTCTAATTACAGCTCCTTCTATAGGTTTACTAGTATTTTTTTCAACAATTTTTCCTTTTAAAACGATATTTTTATATCCCAACATGTTATAATAATTGACCCACTTGGTAGTTTTCTTTTCTTTAGGTTGATAATTGAATAAGTTTTTGACTTCCAAAGCGGCGGGCTTCAAAGAACCTTGAATAATATACTTACCAACTTTTGTAGATGTAGTCCCTTGATGATTGATTAATGCTGTAAAATCATGTTCATAATTTCCCCATTGTACTTCTTGGAATTGCCACCATCCAAAGCCTATGCACCCATAATCTCTAGCATATCGGAAAGCATCTATCATAAATTGGCGTTGCTCTTCATAAGTAATAGAATCATTATCAGCAGGTAAGGACGTTTCTCCAATCATTATAGGCTTTTTAATATATTGACTATACCAAGCAACCTCATTAGGGTAACGCAATGGGTGATAAGTATGCATTTGCACAAAATCAACAGGCAAAATGGAAGGATCCCACTCAAAAACTTCAATTGGTTCGGCAAACCCTATTGTAAATAAATGGAAAGGTGAATGTTTCCTCATTAAGTTATGCCAACGTGCTACCACTCTAAATGCGTCTTTTTTCTCTCTATTCTTTTCATTGGCGGGTTTATTTTCATTATCAAAGTAGAGAGGTTCATTAAAAAAATCATAACAAAAAATTATGGATTGATTTTTGAAACTTTCTAATAACTGAATCGTAAATTGTTCTAATTCAGGATGATCAATAGGTGGCTCCAAAAGAAACATAACCCTCAACCCTAATGAATCGGCTAAACTTAAAAATTGATTAGTACAATTCAATACAATCTTCTCATTTCCTTTCAAAGGAATCTTTTCAATTTTATCTTGTGAGTAAATAGTAATTTCTTGTTTATCTTGAGAACGGTTCAAGCCTGTTTTAAATACAAAACGAATGGAATTAAAACCTAATTCTTTAATCATAGTTAAATGTCCTTTCAAAACATGCAAAACGCTATCTTTTGAGTTCCCCTCCCAAAGGGTAGGATTATCATACTCTTTATCAGGACTTATTACATAATCATCACCAATTTTTCTTATATAAGCTACATAATTGAGCATAATGGGGAAAAAGAGGCTATCTCCTATATAAAATTTTTGATTTTTAATTTGGACAAAATTTTCTTGAGTTTTTGGAGGAGTATAAACAAAAGTTTCGGACTTCTTATTGCACCCATTCAAGACCAAAATTGACCCAATAAAATAAATAATAAGAAACTTTTTAAAATTCATTTGGCAAAAATAAATATTAAATTCTTACTGATTTAAAGATTGAAATTTAATTCAATAATTTTTGGGCGTGTCCCTTGCTACGCAGCGGGTCGGGCTTGCTTCGGGCTACGCTGTTCGCTTCGGCAATCCTTTTTCCACTTTTTTCAAAAGCGTCAAAAGGCAGTGCTAAACCCTACGCATCCCTCACGCTTACCTCAAAAATAAATTTTGTAATTTCATAAAAAAGCGGGCTTTTACTAAACCCGCTTAAAATAAGTTATCGTTTTATTATTTTAGTTTCAAAAAATTCATCTTTATATCTTAAATTACAAAGATAGATTCCATTTGGTAAATCCTTCAGGGACAAAACTTCACCATTTACTAAATTCTTAGAAAATACAATCCTACCGAATTCATCAAATAGTAACAATTCAGCATAAGGTCTTGATATTTCAACTTTTATCCAGTCTTGAGTAGGGTTAGGAAAAATTTTAGAATCTAAAAGTTTCATTTTGGCTCTATTTACCAACTGTTGCGTCGTAACAGTATTCGTTTGAATAGGATCATTAAAATCAAAATAAATATAAGCTGTATTTTTTATAACGGTATTTTGAGGTAAATTCTTCTTGGGTTGAATGGAATATTTAATAAAACCGTGGGATTCAGGTTCATTGGTAAAAGAATCTGGCAATAAAATATGATTAAAAAAGAAATGAATAACATTTTGGTCTTGAATAGAAAAGGAATAACGATGCGAACTGCTTAAAATTTTAAAAGTATTTATGTCTAAGAAGGAACTCAAGGTATCCCTTATAATAACTGTAAAAGCAGTATCCGTACCTGTGTTTTGAAAGCGTATAGTATAAAATAAAGTTTGTGGATTATCAAAATCTATAAACTCCGGTTGTACTTGTTTATCATTAGGGTCATAGGAACCTCTAATTATATCTTGATAAACAAAAATATTGTTTTGAGGAAAACTATCTATTAGGATAGGTTCAATGATGGCTATATAAGTTAAAGTATCCCCTAAAGTAGCATTTGGTGGAATGCTAAAAAATAAATCTATCCATTTGCTTTGCAAAGCATTTAATGACAAATTGTACCAAACCACTGTATCTCCATAAAAAGCGCTGGGTGTTACACTGGCTGATGAGTAACCAAATGAAGTAGGTTTTACAAGTTTTAATATTACGTTTTGATTCATGGGAATTATCCCTAAATTCATATAAGTAAGAGTTAACCGTTGAGGAAATCCACGAACGGCTCTAGCTGCTGTTACATCAGTTACTAAATCAACACCATCAGCATAAATGCCAAAATCAAAATTATTTCCTTGTGAACCATTAGAACTTGGACTAATAGAATAAGAATTAGGAGTTATGGTAAAATAATGGTTAAAAGGATTCACCAATACCAATTGATTAATGACTCCAGAATCCAAAAAGGCTGTATATTCTCCGTTAGCTTGGGTGGAATAACTCCAGTTATTTGTCAAATTATGAATTATATAACCTTGCAATAACGAATCATTTCCATCAAATAACCCATTATTATTTCTATCAATATAAACTTTGCCTGATACAAAAGGCTTAGTTTCGCAAAAAGTACTTTGCGTGCAAATCCCTAAATTTGCAGGATAAATTGTAGCGCCATTGGGAATATTGGATAAACAAGTTATTCCCGTATTTGTAAAGTATGCAGAGATTAATGTCACTGGCAACATGGGAGAACAATTTAATAATTTATTGTCTTGACACATCAAATCTAACAAACCATAATTTAAACTGGGCAATATGGTTAATTGATTATTAGAACACCATAATCTTTTCAAAGTATTGGGCAACTGAGGAATAGCATGCAAATAGTTATCAGGGCAATCCAAAAATTGTAAATTAGGCGGTAAAGAAGGTAGATATGTTAATTGATTTTTACCACAAGCCAATTTTTGCAAACTATTAGGAAGATTCGGTAAGTTTTTTAACAAATTATTAGAACAATTAATCTCAATTAAATTATTTGGCAAGTTTGGTAAATTTTCCAATCTATTAAATGAACAATATAAATATTGCAAGTTACTAGGTAATTGAGGTAAAGTTTTTAACCTATTGAAATCAATTTCCGCAGAAATTAAAGTTGAGGGTAAAAAATTAATGCTATCAATTTTGTTGTTTTTACAATTTAAAAAAGTAATGTTTGGAGGCAAAATAAAAAGTTTAACAATTTGATTTCCACTACAATCCAACCATTGTAAACCTTTAAAATATTCTATTCCTGATAAATTTACAAGGTTTTTACCACTTAAATCCAAGCTCGATACATTGAGTATCCCATTACAAGTAGTATCCATTTGATTTTGAGCATTAAAACAGCTAGGAAACAATTGAATGAGCCTTGTTCTTAAATTTGTATCAGGAATAGACACAAACTGAGATTTTAAAAAGCCATAACAAAGGATTAAAAAAATCCATAATAAAATTATTCTTTTCATTTCTTTAAGCATTGATTGTTATAATTAATACAGTTTGTAAACAAAAATTTGTTAGACCTCAAAATAACATTTTTGCTAAATACCTAATTTTCAAATAAAAAAATGAATAAAGATTTTAGAATTGAAAATTCAGCATTTTTTGTAATTTTGCCCATCCGTATGAATTTAGAACAGTTCAAAGAACTCAAAGAAAGAGTAGAAGCATTATTTGGCTACTTAAAAATTGAAGAAAAAAAAGATAAAATCAAGGAATTAGAAAATATAACGCTTGAAGCTAACTTTTGGGATAACCCCGAACAAGCTCAAACTATTCTTAAACAAATTTCTGCAATCAAAGTTTGGACAGAAGCTTTTGACAAAGTCAAAAATTTATATGATGAGTTAGAAGTAGCTTATGATTTTTTTAAAGCAGAAGAATTAACAGAAAAAGAATTAGAGGAATATTTCCAAAATGCTTTAAAAGCATTAGAGGAATTGGAATTTAAAAACATGCTTTCAGAAGAAGAAGATGCCATGAGTTGTGTTTTAACCATTAATGCTGGTTCTGGAGGAACAGAATCCCAAGATTGGGCTTCTATGTTAATGCGTATGTATATTATGTATGCAGAAAAGCACGGTTACAAAGTTTCTATGATTGATGAACAAATAGGTGATGTTGCGGGTATTAAAAGTGCGACCTTAGAAATTGAAGGTCAATTTGCTTATGGCTACTTAAAATCCGAAACAGGCGTTCATCGATTAGTGAGAATCTCCCCTTTTGATTCCAACGCCAAACGCCATACTTCTTTTGCATCTGTTTTTGTTTATCCTTTAGTGAATGATGATATTCATATTGAAATTAATCCTGCTGATTTAGAATGGGATACTTTCCGAGCAAGTGGAGCAGGCGGTCAGCACGTAAATAGAACAGAATCAGCTGTTCGTGTTAAACACATACCTACGGGTATTATTGTGGAATGCCAACAAGAGCGTTCTCAACATCAAAATCGTGATAAAGCTATTAAATTATTACAAAGCCGATTATATGCTTTGGAAGTTGAAAAAAGAATGGCAGAAAAAGCCAAATTAGAATCCACTAAAAAGAAAATTGAATGGGGGTCTCAAATTCGTAATTATGTTTTTCATCCTTACAAATTGGTTAAAGATTTGCGTACTGATGTAGAAACTTCTAATGTTCAAGCAGTTATGGACGGAGACTTAGATGATTTTATCAAAGCCTTCTTAATGGAATTTGGCTCCAGAAATTAATTAATAGAAATCATTTATTTTATACTTTCTTTACAAATTCTGACTTTAAAGCCATTGCTCCAAAACCGTCAATTTTGCAATTGATATTATGATCATCTTCAACTAATCGAATATTTTTTGCTTTTGTTCCAGATTTAAGAGTTTTTGAACTTCCTTTAATTGGTAAATCTTTAATTATCATAATGGTATCTCCATCTTGGAGAATATTTCCATAAGCATCTTTTACAATAAATTGATTTTCCTCAACTGTAATTTCATGAAGTGGATTTCCTTCGTATCCGCAATCCGGACAACAATACAAATCTCCACCCATAGGATAAATATAACTAGACTGACACTTTGGACAATTAAGAACTTCTTTATTCATCTTTAATTATAAATTGTAAATGCAAAATTATGATTTTTTTAATGCTTGAGTATTTAATTCTCAGATTTTTGGGACCATTCCCAAGCCAATATTCCACTTGCTATTCCAACGTTTAAGGATTCTGCTTTCCCAGATTGTGGAATGCAAATGGATATGGGAATTTCTTCATTCCATGTTGATAGGATTCCATTTGCTTCATTTCCAAGTACAATAAATTGATATTCACAAAGATTGATTTGGTTTATAGGTATTCCTGATAATTCGGTTTTTAAGATTTTATGAGAATGTAAAGAAATGATTTCATGTAGGTTTGATGAATAAAATGGTATACGAAAAACTGCCCCCATACTGGCTCTAATTACTTTTGGGTTAAAAACCTCAACACACTGATTTAAAATCAACCCATTGATATTAAAAGCATCACAAACTCTAAATATAGTTCCCAAATTTCCCGGATCTTGTATATGGTCTAAGATAAAGAATTTTTGATTCTGAATATTTATTGGGAATTTATACTTTATAGTAGGAATAACCCCTAAAATACCTTCAGGATTATCAAAGTAGGTTAGCTTTTGAAAATCTGCTTCTTTTGCAATATAAATATTTACATTTTCAGGGATATTAAGATTTTGGAAATCCAACTTTTCATGAACAATAATGGAATGAATGGAAAGTTTTTCTTGAATAGCTTCTTGAACTAACTTTTTACCTTCAATCATAAAAAGCCCTTCTTTTTCACGTCCTTTTTTGTTAGTTAAATGATGAAAATATTTTAGCTTATTACTACTTAAAGGTATCTGTGAAATCATGTTTTTTATAAATGAATGACAAAATTCGTGAATATTTACAAAAATGGAAACTATTTATAGAAAATAATTGTAAATTTGCCAAAAAATTGAAATGAAATATTTGTTTATTATTTGTCTTTTTATAGGTTATGCTATTCATGCTCAACAACATAAAACAAAACCAGAACCTGTTCCTTTATTAAATGTAATTCATATCAACGAACTTAAAGATGAACCGAATATTCTACTAAGAAATATTGAGATTCACGAACCTGGAATTGTAGAGAGTAAAGAAAAAATCAAAAAACAAAAGGAAGAGGTTCTAAATAATTTTACACCTTATGAAAAAAAACAAAAAACAAAGGTTGTGGAGCCCAATGTAGAGGGGACTTATCCCGGCAATACTTCGGGTTCTGGAACTCCTTTGGATAATCATATTGCTATTTCTAAGAATGGTAAAATTGTTGCCGTACAAAATTCTAATTTTGGGGTGTATAACACCAATGGTCAACAATTACAACAAAAAACATTAGCTACTTTATCTCAAGGATTAGGATTTAACAACACGAAATATGATCCCAGAGTCATTTATGATCCTATTCATGACCGATTTATTATTGTTTATTTGAACGGCTCTACATTTAGTTCTTCCAGAGTTATTGTAGGCTTTTCTGCCACTAACGACCCAGCTGGAGCTTGGTATATGTATGCTTTAGTAGGAAATTTAAAAGACAATGTGGTTGTATTTGATGATGTTTGGACGGATTATCCTTCAATTGGAATTTCTACGGAAGAATTATTTATAACAGGGAATTTATTTACAAATGGTGGCGATGCTAAAGGAGCAGGTATCTGGCAAATTCCATTAACTGAAGGTTATGCAGGTGCAACTTTAAATCCCGTAGTTTATGTAACTAATTATTTTTCATTAGTACCTGTTACTGGTGCTACACAGCCTTATGGTCCTGATATGTATTTTATTAGAACCAATATTGGCAATGGTGTTCATGTGCATGTTCATTATATGACGAATTCAGAAGCCAATGGCGGAGTTTTAAATAATCCAGTTACTTTGCCTTCTGCTTTAAATTACAATATGCCTCCTGATGCTCCGCAAAAAGGTACAACTTTACAGCTCAGTACCAATGATAACAGAATCCAAACTGCTTATTTTGAAAATAATATCATTGTTTATGCTTTCAATACAGGGCTTAATGGACGCTCAGCCATTTATTATGGTACCATTTATTTGAATAGTTTAGGCTTAGGTTTTGCTTTTGCTGATGCAATTTATATAGCACATTCTCAGTATTCGTTAGCATATCCATCTGTGGTTTACTCAGGTTGTGGAAGCTCAAGTGGTAACAATACTTTGCTTTTTGTCGATTTTTCATCAACTAGTAATAGACCCTGTATTGGTGCTTTTGCTATTGATGAGTTTGGAGATTATTCTGATATGGTTATTGCTTTTGAGGGAACTGGACAGATTGGATTTGGAACTAACAGCCCTTATAGATGGGGAGATTATTCTGGTGGTGCTTTAAGACAAGATGGCTCAAACCAAATTTGGTGTTATGGTGTAGTCGGAAGCCCAACAGGCATTAATACAGGTCGTTTAGCTCAATTCTCAACAAGTTTATGCCAAACTACCACAAAACAAAATTCTACCCATTCACAAAACCTAACGGCTTATCCTATACCCTTTTATGACGAAATTACTTTAACCTTCTCTATGGACAAAACAGGGGAAGTAGAAGTAAATTTATTAGATATGAATGGCAGAATCATTAAAAATTTGGTAACTGACAAAGTTTATGCTGGAACTGCCAAATTTACGATGTCTTTAAATGAACTTCCAAAAGGAAATTATCTCATTCAGATTCAAAAAAATCAACAAGTTTTACAAATCAAAAAAGTAACCAAACAATAATGGCATAAATTTTGAGAAATTCTCACTATTTAAAATTCTTTATGAAATACTTATTAATCTTGTTCTTAATTTCTTATTCATGGGTTTATTCTCAAAGTTTTAGTTTTGTTGCAGTTAATGGAGATGTCCAATATGAAGAAAAAGGTACTTGGAAAAAAGCTATTTCTGGAACAAAAATTCCTGATGGTTCTAAAATTAAACTAGGAAAAGATGCTTATGCTGCTTTATCCCATCAAAATAAACAAACCTTAGAGCTTAAAATTGAAGGGAATTATTCTTTTTCGGATTTACAATCTAAAGCCAATAAAGCTCCCTCTTCTATTACTTCAAAATACGTTGATTATGTAGTTTCAAATGCCACCAATAAGCCTCAAGCCAATACCATGTCTAATAAAGGTATGGTAAATAGAAATCTTTCAGGAAATATATTCTTGTACCAACCACCCTCCCAATCTTTTATTTTAGAAGACATGGTAACTTTTGTATGGTCTTCTCATAAAAATGCTAAAGATTATATTTTTGTACTTTCTTCTGATGAAAATGAAATCATTAGAAAAGAAACTAAGGATACCATTATTACCTTAAACCTTCAACCCTTTCATTTAAAACCCAATGAATGCTATTATTGGCGAGTTTTACCTAAAGGTTTTGAAAACCTAAAATCTTCAGAACATTGTATAAAAACATTTACCAAAACACAAAAGGATAATATTTATCAAGAAATTCAAGCCATTCAAAATGATTTAGGAAATACTACTCTTGCAAAAGCAGTTTTAGCCAATTATTATGAAGACAAAAAACTATACATTGAAGCCCTAAATATGTATAGACAAGCAGCTGAAAGCGGTGTAGAAGAGTATAAAAACTTGTACCATAATTATTTGAATAAAATTACTACAAAATAATGGATACTTACTCAATTGAGAATGACTACCTAATAGCAAAATTTAGAACTCTTGGTGGTGAACTCATTGAACTTTATGATAAATCTACTCATACGCACCGTTTAAAAATCGGTACTCAATTTTGGTCTTATTACGCACCCATACTTTTTCCCATTATAGGGAGAAGTTTTCAAGATACTATACGTTTTGAGGGTAAAACCTATAACATGGAAAAGCATGGTTTTTTAAGAAAATCTTTCATGAATGTTTTAGAACAAAAACCTAATCATATTACCTTCCAATTCATAAACAATCCTGAAACTTTCAAAATTTACCCTTTTGAATTTCAGATTCTTCTTTCATACACACTGAGAGATTTTTCTTTAGAAGTTAATCATAAAATCATCAACACAGGGAAAAAAGTTCTACCCTTCCAGATTGGTGGACATCCAGCTTTTAACCTACATGCTTTTCCTTCCATTCAATTAGAAGAACATTTCATAGAATTTAGCAGTGATGAACAAAATATTCGTCATTTAATTAATAATGAAGGATATTTTACCGGTGAAACTGAAACTATTCCCTTAAAAGATAAAAAACTATTTTTGAATGATAAATTCTTTGAAAAAGATGCAATAATTTTCAAAAACATAGAATCAAGTATTGTATCACTAAAAAATTTAAAAAACAATCATGGAATCCATTTAGAGATATTTAATACTGAAAATTCAGAATCCTTTTATTTAGGTATATGGAAACCTGTTGGTGCGGATTTTGTTTGTATTGAACCATGGATAGGTTGTGCTGATAAAATCTATTTCCAAGATGATTTTACCCAAAAAGAACTCTATAAAAAGATTGAGCCCAATCTATCAGATGAATTTATTTATTCAATTCAAGTTTTTTAAGTTTCTTTAAGAAACTAATTTCCAATTTCTTACGTAAAACAAATATGGAAACTAAACGTTCTGATTCATTCATTTTTATCTTGCTTTTTTCAACGTTACTTTTTTTGATTCAACTCGTTCAATTTGTAACGAATTGGGATTTTTCAGTTCTTGGAATTTATCCTAGAAGTTTTTGGGGGTTATCAGGAATTATTTTTTCACCATTACTTCATGGAGGATTTGGACACTTAAGTTCCAACTTAATGGTTCTTGCAATTGGCTTATACATACTTTTTGAATTTTACAAACCTTGGGCTTGGGAAATTCTCATTTGGATTTGGTTAGCAGGTGGTTTAATGGTTTGGGCTTTTGGGCGTGAAAGTTACCATCTTGGAAGTAGTGGTTTAATCTATGGTATCAATTTTTTTGTTTTAACCATGGGTATAATACTTCGTAATTTTAAAACTGTTGCTTTAGCACTGGTTGTTATTTTAATGAATCAAGGAATGTTTTGGGGTATTGTGCCTGTTGATGCTCCAGTTTCTTGGGAAGGTCATTTATTTAGTGCAGTTGTAGGAATCAATTTAGCCTTCCATCTCAAAAAAGAAATTCAAAATACTTTATTTCCTAAAACCCCTTCAAATCCTTATTTTGACCATGAACTTCCTGAAGAAGTTTGGAATTATCCCAAAAATTATTACCATCATCAAGGCTTAGAGGAGTAACATCATTTTATGAAAGTTTATTTGGGCGTGTCCCTTGCTTACGCTGCGGGTCGGGCTGTTTCGGGCTTCGCTATCGCTTCGGCAATCCTTTGCCTGCTCATACTTCGCAGCCAAAGGCAGTGCAGCTACGCTCCCTACACATCCCTCACGCATATCCACGCCTTTAAATAAGGCTTTTTGAACCCTATTTGTAAATATCAAACTTTTTGTTCATATTTGCCAATATGCTTATTCAAATTGCTAATCCGTTATATGATGTGGTTTTTAAAGGTTTGATGCAGGATTCAGATGCCGCTAAAACCCTTATTTCCTCCATTCTGGAAATGAAAGTTTTAGAATTAGAATTAAAACCGCAAGAGTATAACAGCGAAATAGATTTGTTTTCCATTTACCGTGTTGATTTTAAAGCAAAAGTTGAGCTTGAAGATGGTTCTGATTTAATTGTATTGATTGAACTACAAAAAATTAAGTTTTTTAATCAAACTTTTCGGTTTAGAAGGTACATTGGCAATCAATATGCTAATAAAGATAACATGAAAGGCAATGATGCCATTCCGATTATTACCATTTACATTTTAGGT
>CAZBPK010000040.1:0-4163 GCA_964493765.1 uncultured Bacteroidia bacterium
AAGCCAAAAAACAAGAAGCTAAAGAACAGTTGAAGAATTATTATGAAAAAGATGTTAGATTAAAGAGTTATGAGAAATTCATTTTGTTGAGTGTAGTATGTTTAAAGGAAGATTTGTTTATAGAGGAGGTGAGGTAGAAAAGCAAGTAAGTTTTGCTAATAAGCGTGAGGGATGCGTAGGGCACGAAGTGGCACTGCCTTTTGATGCTGAGTTTAGCGAAGCAGAAAAAGGATTGCTGGAACGCAGTGAAACCCGAAGCAAGCCCGACCCGCAGCGTAGCAAGGGCACGCCCAAAAGATTATAATTCTTTAAATTTTAAGGAATTATTAATGGTTTTACCATGATTTTGTCTTCAATGATGTAGATATTTTTTTCTAACCAAGCAATAAGTACTTGATTATTCTCAGAAACTAAGAAATTGGGGTGTGTTTGATGCCTTTTGATAGAACCGACTGCTTGTGGAACAGGATTTTTTGTTTTTCCTGAATATAAATCTACGGCTTGCCAGTAAATTTGTTCGTACCCTGAAGAGGCTCTTTGATGCCATACATAAAAAACATGATTTCCCACCATTCCCATTTCATACAAATAGTCTTCTAAAAGATTTTCTCCAATTTTTACACCTTTGGGGTCCCACAACGGTATACCTGCATTAGAAGATAAACGTATGGAATATAAATTGTAATTGGAAGAGAGTGTGTTTCTACTATCTAACCATGTAACAATAAAACCATTATCAGGGTCTGTTAAGATTTTGGGAGCAATTTGTCGCGAAATTGCAGTACAAACTTCTGTGCCACCAATTTTCCACATAAATTGACCTTGTGGAGAAATTTTTTGCATAAAAAGTTTTTCATAAGAAGCCCCAAGTCTTTCATCAGACCATATCACTACTGCACTCTCGTCTTGTAAAATTTCTAATAAATGGTGTCTTTGGTGATAAGGACCTTTTTGAATTGGAATTCCTCCAGTTCTCCAAAGAGGGTTGCCTTTATTGGTAATTCTTTGACAATAAATGTTATAGTACATGCTTCTATCATCCATCCAAATACTATAGATGCTGTTTTGCCATTGAAGCAACTGAGGAGTATTTTCATAAGCAGAGGTATTTTGGAATCCTATACCATTTTTTTGTAATAAGGGAAATCCCAGACTATCTAATAATTGATAGTAAATATCAAAACCAGTAGTAAGTAAATTACGAGCGTCTGTCCATTGACATAAATAATTTTTATCGGCTTTGATAATTCTTAAATCATTTTGTGAACGACTTGCTACACATAAGGGTAATCCGTTGGCTTGATGAAAGATATATCCATTAGTGTCAATTGCTTGGATATAAAGATTTTCATCATTTTTAAGTCTTCTATCAACCCAAGCAACTAAAGCACCAAATTGCGTAGGAATAATTAAAGGTCTGCTTTGTTCACCATCTTCTGTACAAATAGGGATACCGCCTTCTTGCCATAAAGGATTACCCATAATATCGGTTCTCATGAGATAAATATCTGGGTTCATATCCCCGTTTCTGTAATCTTTCCAAGCAAAATAAATATCATTATTTAAACCTTTTGCCATTTTGAGTTCGTCTAACCTTGCAGTAATACTACTTTGATAAGCATGTAAGGCTTTTCCTTGAATATCAAAAACTAAAGTTCCGTCATATTTGATTTTTTGAAATTTTGGTAAAACACCTTCTGCAGATTCATTAATATAAAGTATCCAAATTGTATTATCAGGGTTTAAAAGTACTTGATATTCTCGGACAGGGTTTTGGGTATCTGTTAATAAAATTCCATCAGGATTGAATAAATATTTTGCGTCATGAGTAATAGATTGGGTATAAATACTTTTAGAATACCTTTCATCTAACCAAAAAGTTACTAAGTTTTCTGTATTCTCTAACAAAATGGTTTGAAGATGAGTTTGATGAGCATTTTGGGAGCATATTGGCACCCCTAAAGAATCCCATTCTTTTGCACCTGTGTATAAATTGATTTTTTGAGCATATAAATCTGCATTACCTGACCGATAATCTTCCCAAAATAAATATGCGGTCCCTGATTTTTTAATAATAAAAGGATTTAATTGGCTTTCATAAGCATTGGAAATTACATGGTCAAATACTTTAATTCCAATGGTATTTACACGAATAGTATGAATATCATTTTGAGCTGTTGATAAACCTGAAGATTCAAAAGCACAAATAAAACCTCCATATCCATCACCAATAACGGAAAAATTTTTTTGATTAAACCATAAATTATTCAAGATATTAACACCCGAACTATCCCAGATTTTTTGCCCATTTGCATTAATTTTTTGAGCATAAAGTTCCCAAACCTTACCTGAACGAAAATCTTCCCAAAGCACAATAAAATCGTATCCAGGGTCATAAACCACCTTAAAATTGTGCTGAATATTTTCTTCTTTTACCACAGGAATCCCCTCTAAATCCCATAAAAGCCTACCATGTTCATTAAAAGACTGTGCATAAATATCTTTTCCAGAAAAACCTTTTTGTTCTTCTTCCCAAAATACAAAAAATTGATTTTTATGATTTTGCAATAACTGAGGTTTAATTTGATTACCTTTTTTAGGAGTAACTTTTAAAGGATTTCTCCAAAGGTTTTTACCTGAGGTATCAAATTTTTGAGCATAAATGTCAATATCTGGGCTTTCACCTTCCTCCCAAACTACAATTAAATTTCCTTCATTATCAGTGAGAATTTTGGGGTGATTTTGAGCAGATTTGCTTTGAGTAAGTAACAAACCATCAGTAGCCCATAAAAGTTTTCCATCTTTATTGACTCTTTGTCCATATAAACTAAAAATTGCACTTTCTCCTCTTGAACTTTTCCAAACCGAATAAAATCCTCCTTTATGGTCAGAACAAATTTGAATTTTTTCATTTCTTGATTTTAGGCTTGTTACACTATGAATTAATACTTTGGGTTCATTATCATTTTTTTGAGCATTCCCCAACTGCACACCAAAGAATAATATCAATAACCAAAAATTTAAACAAAACCCATCAAAATAACTTTGATTTTTCATCACTAATGACAAAAATATTGTTAAAACAGTAAAGTGGTTTTAATTTTTATAAACAATCAAAGAATTGGAGAATTAGATAAGTGGAAATGTGGAAATAAAATTCGATAGATTTATATGTTCTGGGCGAGTCCCTCACTTCGTTCAGGTCTGGCTTGCTATGGGTTTTACTTCGTTCCAGCAATCCTTTTTCTGCTTCACTAAACTCAGCATCAAAAGGCAGTGCCACTTCGTGCCCTACGCATCCCTCTCGCTTTACAATTTAATGTAAATACACTTAGGTGAATTTATAGAATTTTAGCCTCTGAAAAAAATTATTTAACTAAAAATACTTACATTTTCTAGTCTTTGATATTTAGTACATTAGTAATATTTTATAGTAAACTATTTTTGATTTTTTTTTAATTATACTCAAAAAATTAAGGAAAAATGAATATTTTGATAATTTTATTGATTTTGACTTTTAAATTTGAATTGAATACATTAGTTTTGCGGCTGGTTCATCAAAATATTATATGAAAAATTTATTTATCCTATTCTTGCTTTTAGGAACTGGTTCATTAAATGCGCAGCTAATAACAAATGCTCCACCTTTTGATGAAAATGACCCGATTGTTCAACAAAGAGCAAATGCAAAAATTCAACAAACTCAAATGATTATGGATGGCTTAATACCTCCTCCAAAAGGAGGCTTTACTCCATTTGCACCTGAGCAGGATTGTAATAATGCAATACCTGTTTGCCAACAAACCTATACTCAGAATGTTTCTTATTCTGGCTTTGGTTCAATAAGGGATATTGCTCCCAATACAACTTGCTTAGGTACAGGAGAAACCAATTCCGTTTGGTATATCTTTACAGTACAAAATCCAGGAAGTTTTATTTTTACCATTAATACCGGGCAAGATTATGACTTTGCGTTATATAACATAACAGGAACGAACTGTAGTGCTATTCCGAGCCTAACCCCTGTTCGTTGTAATTATTCAGCACAATATGGGCAAACGGGCTTGATCTTGCCCACTCAAGCTGGAAATCTAAGCTATGATGCTTCTCAATCACCTTTTATGCCCGGCATAAATGTTACTGCAGGGCAAACTTATGTTTTG
>CAZBPK010000041.1:0-8955 GCA_964493765.1 uncultured Bacteroidia bacterium
TAGGAGACAGATGTGTATCAGAAAAAACTATCTTTAAAACCTGGATATAATACTTTTAAAACCGGTTCATACTCTTTACTAAAATTGGTAATAATTAAATGCTTTACATTTTGTTAACTATCATGAACGATACCTGGGACACCATCACCCCCTCTTCCCCCTTTACCACCATTTCCCCCTTTACCACCGTTACCACCACATCCTAGGTCACAACCGACGGGTTGTCCTTGTTGACCTCTTGCTCCTCCTGGTCCTCCGTTTCCTCCTAGTCCTCCAAAGCCACCTAGCCCTCCTACACCTCCAAAACCGGGCTGTCCTGCTTCTATTTTAGAATCTCTAATTCTACAATTGACACCATTATTATGAACGTAAAGTCCGAAGGAACCACCGCCGCCAATTCCGCCTTTACCACCTTTACCGCCTTGTCCACCTTCACCGCCGCCACCACCACCTGCACCAGAGTCCCCATTATTGGAACCAAAACCGCAAGCCATACCTCCTTGACCGCCGCCACCGCCGCCACCGCCGCCACCAGAACCATGCTGACCATCTTGTCCATCAACTCCTGAACCAGGGACAAAAAAGCCACCTGTATGAGATGCAACACCATTAGTACCATCACCTCCATCAGCTCCATTACCTCCATTCTGTCCATCACCACCATCATAACCTTCCGTATGGTCATTAGAACATCCAATAGCAATTAAAGGCTCTACATTAGGAAGCCCAGCAATACCTGCAGCACCTCCTAATGAACCTAAACCTGGAAATCCTGGATTTCCAGGAAAAGTGGATACTGTCCCAATAAAACCAGAACAAGTACCTCTATTAGCACCTTGACCTCCATTGCCTCCTGATACTAACCCGCTCGACCAAGAATTACCCCCTAAGCCTCCCGCATTATTGCCATTACAATCTTCACAGCCAGGCTGACCAATTGTACCATTAGCACCATTTTGCCCATTGACTCCGTTTAATCCATTTCCTCCATTAGAAGCATTTCCTGATTTAACAAAACATCTAACAATATCATAATTAGAACAACCATTCAAATAAATTCCATACACTGAGGTTCCATCATTTAAGTTTGTGGCATCTTGAATTAAAATTGTAACGTCTTGGATACGAAAATTAGAGATATTGTTACCCATCAATCCTATAATACGATTCGGATTAGATAAAACATTTTGATTATCACGAATAATTTGTGTTTTAAAAAGAGTAGTTTTTGCCCAATCTTGATTTGGATCAAAGCCCCCTTCAAAAGTTACACTATCTAATAAAGGAAATGCTTCACTTAGAACATAAGTACCCGTTGCTAAATAAATTTTACGAATACTTGGGGTTAAAAGTTGAATAGCATAATTCAAATTTGCAGGTATTAGCTTGGTTCCTGCTGGACCTGAAGTAGCTCCATTTGGAGTACAGTAAATAATATCGCACTGCTGTGCCAAAAGTGAAAATTTTCCACCTAAAACAAGCAAGAAGATAATTATGGATTTTATATTCATTGAACTTAATTTTTTCATAACTTGATAATTCTAATAATCGTTTGTTGATTGGAATTTTGTAGTTTCAATACATAAACACCTGAACTTAAATGACTTATATCCATTTTGAAGTTTTGATAAGAAAGTTGTTCTTTTTGAAATGTTACATTTTTACCATTTACATCTAATAACTCTACTTGGAAATTTTTAATGGGTTGTTCAAAGGATAAATACAAGTTACCCTCAGTCGGATTAGGATAAACCAAAACTTGTAAAGGTTCTAAACCTTTATCATTTGAAATTAAGGAAGGCTTAATTACAACAATTTGCTTTTCAATACTATCTACACAATTATAGTTTCTAACAATCAATTTAATGTTATAAGTACCCTCCGCTAAATACGCTTTGGAAACATTCGGATCATTTAAAACTTGACCATCATGAAATATCCATTCATAAGTTAAAGCATTCGTGGAAGTATTTGTAAATTGTGCTAAAGAATTAGCATTCAAATCTAATGTATCAGGATTAATATCAAAATTGGCATTTAGTCCCAAAGTAGAACAATCTAAAAGAACATTAATAATTTTCACTATTGTATCGGTGCATAAACCATTAGAAACGACTAAAAATACAGGAATTTCACCTGGCTCTGTGAAAGTAAAAGTAGGATTTTGTAAATTGGAATAGTTATTACCACCAAAATTCCATGTCCATGAAGTAATTGTGCCCGTTGAAATATCTGAAAAATTAACGGGTTGACCAGAGGTAACAGTAGAAGGTGCAGAAAAATCTGCATTAAGTACAGAAGCAACAGTAATATTCACAGAATCAGTAGCCATACAACCATATTGATTTGTAACTATTAATGAATAAGTTCCAGAAATTGAGGAACTAATGGTTTGAGAGTTTCCTGATGGAACACCATTAATAAACCATTGGTATTGAGCATTAGGAATGCCAGCATCTAAAATTATGTTTGCACCGTTTATAGGACATAAAGTTCTATCATCACCTAAATCTACAGATAAAGTAGAATATTCAATTTTAATTTCATCATAACCCGTGCAACCTGTTGGAGAAGTTACTAAAACCGCATAAAAACCTGGCAAGTTAGTTTGAATTTGTTGAGTAGTTCCAAAAGGAACCCCGTTTCTTGTCCAGAAGTAATCTGCACCGGGAATACCTGCATCTAAAACAGGAGGAATATCATAAATACATACAGTTGTATCTAAACCTAAGTTTACAGTCAAATTTTGAATAATGGTTAAATTAAATGTATCTCTTGCAATACAACCAGATCCATAAGTAATTTCTAAGGTATATTGACCTGCAGCGGTTGTTTGTAGAGTTGAGCTATTGCCTACATTTACACCATCTTTTTTCCATTGATAACTTGCATTAGGAAAAGCATTTACCGATAAAATCGGCAGAGTATCTGTAACACATAAAGTTTGGTCAGAGGGTAAATTTGCGTCAGAATTATTAGAAAGGACATAAACCATTAAAGTATCCACTTTGGAAAGTCCGCAACAAGTGGTAGTTTGTAATTGTACGGGGTATTGTCCAGGAGAATTAAAAGTTACGGTACCAGGATTTTGACCATTAAAAGAAGTAATAGAACCTCCGGGGATAGTCCAAGAATAAGCGTTTGCAATAGCATTAGTGGATAACTGAATAGACTGCCCTGAACATATAGTTTGTAAATTAGAAGTAATTTTAGGTTGTACATAAGGAACAGAAATATTTACAAAATCGGTATAAGTAAATGGAATACCATCTACTCTGAGAGATAAACTTTTAAAACCCGTATTATCGTACTCAGTAGAAACATTATTACCTACCGCAGAATTAGGAATACCTCCTAAAAACCATTCAATAATGGTAGCAGGAGACGCAGTTGAAATATTGGCTATAGTATTTGCGCATCCAGAGAAAGATACGGTAATTGGAGCTTCAAGAGTATCCATTTGTTGTTGAATAATTAATGGGCTTGCTGGAGTTCCACCTTGATAGATAGGAATAAACTGACCATCAGAACCGTTTCCACCTTTACCTCCATTTCCACCACGACCACCATTACCACCATTACCACCTGCACCGCCTTCACATCCAGAACCTCTTATTGCACCTGATGAAGCCAAATAAATATTTCCTCCTTGACCACCAACACCAGCACCATTTGAAGTTAAAATACAATCTTTAATTTTTCCATTAGGACCGTTTTGCCAAACAAAAATTGGGAAAGAACCACCAGCACCAGTACCTTTTGTACCTTTAGTACCTCTTTGCCCACCTTCACCGCCACCACCACCGGCAGCACCTGAAGAGTTCAATCCATCGGATAGCCCATTTAATCCGGGAATACAACCGATAGAACCGCCGCCACCGCCGCCAGCACCACCAGAACCATCTGTTCCATCTGTTCCATCTGTTCCGTCAGCAGGATTAAAGAAACCATTAGCAAATATTGCTGTGCCATTTGTACCATTATTTCCATCAACACCATTAGCACCATTTTGTCCATCTAAACCTTTATAAGTAGTATCTTGAGTAGGACAACTTGCTAGGAAAGTAGCAATATCGGTAGGATTTAAACCATTATTGCAATAACATAAACCAGCTTTACCAAGACCTCCTTGGGCTATCACTGTACCAGAACCATTTTGTCCATTTGCACCACCAGGGGCTGTCGCTTGGGAAGGATGACATAAATCGTTTCCTGGGCAAGCTACAAAAATAAAATCACAATTGGTTCCTGTGCCTCTTGCGGCTCCTTGCCCTCCATTACCACCTTTTGCTGCACCAGCAGACCAAGAATTTCCACCTAATCCACCTGCTAACTGTGCAGGTGTAGGGTCACATCTTCTACAACCGACTCCTCCATCACCTCCATTTGAACCACTTAATCCATCAATTCCATCAATTCCATCAATTCCATCAGAACCTTTTCCTACGTGTATTCTACATCGAACTATATTGTAATTTCTACACTTTCTCAACCAAACTCCATAAACTGTTACGCCATTTCCTGGTGCATCCGCAACTCTAATTCTTAGATCTTGTAACCTAAAATTGGAAATGCTATCTGCGATAATTCCTACAAGTCTTAATGGATTATTTTGAATATTGGATGCATCTCTTACAATAACTGAAGAATCTGCATTAGTTTTTGCCCAATTTTGATTGGGTAGAAATCCACCTTCTAAAATCACATTATCTTTTAAAATTAATGCTTGTGAAATTGGATAATTTCCAACAGCCATACGGATAACAGGATTAGAAGCATTGGCTAATGACAAACCATAATTCAGGTTTGCAGGATTCGCTTTTGTTCCTGCTACACCACTTGAAGCACCATTAGGTGTAACATAAACAATTCCGCATTCTTGGCTTTGAAGGTTTATAAAAACGCTATTCAAAACAAGAATGGTTAAAATTTTTTTTCGTAATTTATTGTAAATCATTTTATTATAATTTGCAAATTGGTTAATAATTTTGTAAATATTTAACGCAAAACTAAAAAAAAGTTCAACAATACAAAATAAAATTTTACTGAAACGTAAAAAAAAATTGTTCAATGGAATAAAAAATTAGAAAAACTCAAAATAAAAAAATTTAAAGAATTGTAAAACTGATATTTCTAAATACAAAAAATACTATTTAAGAAAATTTTGTTTATTTTGGAGGATAAAAATCCTACAAAAAAGAAAAAGTTTGAAGATTGTAACCAAGAGAATCAAAAAGTGCTATTCGCTTTGAGTCCTGAAAAATTATTGAAAAAAATTTATCTTACAATTTTTATTACAAATTGAAATTGTCAATTTTATTGTACTTTTGCGTTCAAATACAATAACATTATGAAAATCGCCTATTCTTGGCTGAAAAAGTTTTTAACTATTGATGCTTCTCCTGAAGAAATTGCAGAAAAAATTACTTTAAGTGGTTTAGAAGTAGAAAACATAGAATTATTTGAGAGCATAAAAGGGAGCTTAGAAGGAGTAATTGTTGCTCAGGTTATAGAATGTGTCCAACACCCAAATGCTGATAAATTAAAAAAATGTAAAGTTAATACGGGAAATGAAATTTTAGAAGTTGTTTGTGGTGCACCCAATGTCGCAAAAAATCAAAAAGTATTATTTGCAACCGTTGGTACAACTTTATACCCCAAAAATAGTGAACCATTAACTATAAAATCAGCAAAAATTAGAGGCGAAGTTTCAAATGGGATGATATGCGCAGAAGATGAACTAGGAATAGGAGAAAGTCATGAGGGTATTATGATTTTACCTGATGATACCCCAATAGGAATTGCTGCAAAAGAATACTTGAAACTTTCTCATGACACCATCTTTGAAATTGGATTAACACCTAACAGAACTGATGCTATGTCGCATTTTGGTGTAGCACGTGAAATAGCGGCTCTCTATAAAACTACTATTCATTTTCCTTCACAAGAAATCAATAGTTTGTTAGATTGTGCAGTTAAAGTAAGTGTTGAAGATACAGAAGCTTGTCCATTATACGCTGGTTTAACAATTCAAAATATAAACGTAAAAGAAAGCCCAAAATGGCTCCAAGAATTATTGATTTCAGTGGGTCAGAGACCAATAAATAATATTGTAGATGTTACCAATTATGTTCTTCTAGGTTTAGGGCAACCTTTGCATGCGTTTGATTTAAAGAAAATTAAAAATCAACAAATCATCGTAAGAAAAAGTAAACAAGGAGAAAAATTAAAAATATTAGATAAAACCGAAAGAACATTAACGGGTCATGAATTATTGATTACCAATCCCGAAGAAGCCATGTGTATAGCGGGCGTAATGGGTGGTTTAGATTCTGGAGTTACAGAACAAACTACCTCAATTTTTTTAGAGTCCGCTTATTTTCATCCTACTCAAATAAGGTTATCGGTTCAAAAAACAGGACTAAGATCGGAGTCTTCTTATCGTTTTGAAAGAGGAATAGACCCCAATCGTGTCATAGAATGCTTGAAATTTGCAGCAAACTTGATTCAGCAAATTGCAGGCGGTGAGATTAGTAATGTAGTATATAAAGGCACAACAGAATTTGAACCTTATTCAATATCATTTAATTACCAAAAAGCCAATAAGTTAATCGGATTTGAAATCCATAAAGATACTTACCATCAGATCTTCCAATCATTAGATTTCCAATTACAAAGAATGAATGAGGATAATATAAAATTATTAGTTCCTCGTTATAGACATGATGTAACTCGTTTTCAAGATGTTATAGAAGAGTTTTTAAGAATTTATGGGTTAAATCAAGTTCCTACACCAGAATATATTTCATTGCCATTAAATGCTAAAAGGCTTTTTTCTGATTATTCTATTCAATGGAATATTGGGAACTATTTAGCAGGAAAAGGTTGGAATGAAATAGAAACCAACTCCTTAGTTTCAGAAAAGTGGAGTACTGATAAAACTGTAAAAATTTTAAATAAGCTTTCTGAAGACCATGCACATTTAAGGGAGACTTTGCTTTGGGGTGGTTTACAATCTATTCAATATAACCTCAATAGACAAAATCCTGATTTAAAATTTTTTGAATGGGGTAAAATCTATGAAGCCAATGAAAATAAACCAACTGAAAAAATTCACTTAGCTTTTTGGTTGACGGGGTATAGATTTCCTGAAAATTGGATGAACCCTAAACAAAAATCTTCAATTTTTGAAATTCAAGCTATTTTTCAAGAACTATTTGGAAAATTACATATCCCCTTCCAAGTTCTAACTTTTGAAAATTCAAACTATTTTGAACAAGGTTTAACTTTTGTGCATAAATCAAAAAATTTAGCTTATTTAGGTTTAGTCAAAAGTTCAATTTTAAAATCCTTAGATATCAAACAAGAAGTATTTTTTGGTTGGATAGAATGGGAAGATGTGCTTCCCTTCGTTTTAAAATCTTCTCAACCTTATTCTTCTGTTTCTAAGTTTCCTTTTATGAGACGTGACATTAGCTTGTTTATTAAACCTAATGTTACCTATCAATCATTAGAACAAGCAATTCAAAAGGTAAATCCTAAGTTAATCAAAGAAATTAATTTATTTGATGTTTTTGAAGATAAAAAGAACCATTTAAAAAGTTACGCTATTAGCATCAAATTTTTAGATGAAACTAAAACCTTAACAGATGATATTGTTGATAAACTTATGCAAAAAGTATTTAAAAATTTAGAAGGAATTCAAGGAGTTACGATAAGAAAATAAAACAAATTATTATGAAAATATTAATCGCTTGTGATCATGCGGGTTTTGTATTAAAAAAACAAATCAAAGATTACCTTACAAATGAAATGCAAATTATGGATATTCAAGATTTCGGAACAGACTCTGAAAACTCCATGGATTATCCTGATGTTGTTCATCCTTTATCTAAATCACTTAATGATAATCCCCAAAAAGAACTGGGAATATTAATTTGTGGCTCTGGTAATGGTGTTTGTATGACAGCCAATAAATACTCTCATATTCGTGCAGCATTATGTTGGAATGAAGAAACAGCCTCACTAGCACGCCAACACAATAACGCTAATATTTTATGTTTACCCGCACGGTTTGTGGATTCTAATTTAGCTTTAAAAATGGTACATCAATTTTTGACTACACCTTTTGATGGTGGAAGACACGAAAATCGTGTGAATAAAATTAGTTGTTAGTATTTTGGGATGATGATGGAAAAAAACCAATTTCCTCAAAATTTTGAGGTCTTACCTTTGTTTTATTGGGGGGATATTTTATGGTTAAAATTCTTTTTTGAACACCAAGATACCGCACAATTTAGTTTAGTTCAAACTTATCGTAAACAAAGGAATTTTAATAGAACCTATATTCTGGGTGGTAATGGTATTGATATTTTAACCATTCCCGTTAACTACGAAGGCATGTTTCCCAAAATCAATGAAGTAAAAATATCCTATAAAGAGGATTGGCAAAAACAACATCTCAAAAAAATTTTTTACGCTTATAAAAATTCGGCTTATTTTGAGTACTTTTGGGATACCATAGAAAAAGTTTATCAAAATTCAACTGAATACCTATGGCAGTTTAATTTTAACTGCTTAAAAGTAATTCAAAAAATTTTACATCTCCCTAATTTTCAAATAACAGAAGAATTTATACCTCAGGTTTCTTTTGCGTATAGAGTTGAAGAAACTCCTAAAATTGAGTTTCCCAAGTATTTTCAACTGTTCACACAAAATTTTATTCCTAATTTATCATTTTTGGATCTAATCATGAATTTAGGATTAGAAAGCAACATATATTTAAAAAATATTAAATTGAATTACAGTGAATTAAAAATTTTGAAGAAAAATTTTGAAAGATGAAACGAAATATTGTATAATTTTGCATCACTTTTTTAAAGGGGAGGTGGCAGAGTGGTTTAATGCGTCGGTCTTGAAAACCGAAGACCTGAAAGGGTCCGGGGGTTCGAATCC
>CAZBPK010000042.1:0-3429 GCA_964493765.1 uncultured Bacteroidia bacterium
AATATCTAACATCGCAGTGGCATCAGGAGTGGACGTCCCTATCCCTACGTTTTGGGCGTGAACTCTCAACGCCCCGAGCAAAGCAATCGTAAATAATAAAACTTTTTTCATAAGTAATAATTCTTAATTAATTTTGCAACAAATATAGTGAAAAAAATTGAATATACAAATTTTTTTTATTTTTTTTAAATAATTACAATATAATATAGGTAGATATAACCCAAATACATATTTTTTACTGAACTTTATTTTTATTAATCTTGTTAAATTTTTTTTTTGCTTGATGTGTCACTAAGTAATAATGTAAAGATGAGGATACAAGAATTTTCTGTTCTAAGAAAAATTCGTAATTTTGTGAACTAATTTATTAAAATAGTTTTATGAAAGTATCCCAAATGGCAGAAACCCTTATTGGTTCCGAAATTATCAAATTGGCTGGTATTATTAAAGAAAAAATTAAAAATGGAGAAAAAATTCATAATTTAACGATTGGTGATTTTGATTCCAAAATTTTTCCTATTCCTTCAGAATTAGAAAAAGCTATTATTGACGCTTATGCTTCTAATGAAACCAATTATCCAGAAGCTGATGGACTTCTTGTATTAAGACAATCTATTCAAAATTTTTTAAAACAATCACTTCATTTAGAATACGAATTAGATGAAATTTTAGTTGCTGGTGGCGCTAGACCCTTAATTTTTGCTATTTACATGGCTTTATTAGATGAAGGAGATAAAGTAATTTTTCCTGTACCCTCTTGGAACAATAATCATTATACTCATATTTTGAAAGGTTCACCAATAGTACTAAAAACAAAACCAGAGGATTTCTTTATGCCCAACGCTTCTTTAATTGCTCCCCATGTTAAAGAGGCTACTTTATTAGCTTTATGTTCTCCGCTCAATCCTACAGGAACAGTTTTTACAGAAAATCAATTAAAAGGGATTTGTGAATTGGTACTAAATGAAAACGCTAAAAGAAGCCCTAACGAAAAGCCCCTTTATGTTATGTATGACCAAATTTATTGGACTTTAACTTATGGCAATTATAAACATTATGACCCCGTTTCTTTGTATCCAGAAATGCGTCCTTATACCATTTACGTAGATGGAATTTCTAAATCTTTAGCGGCAACTGGAGTTAGGGTAGGTTGGAGTACAGGTCCTAAAAAAGTGATTCAAAAAATGAAATCTTTACTTTCTCATATTGGTGCATGGGCTCCCAAACCTGAACAATTCGCTACAGCTCAATATTTTAAGGATATTCAAAAACCAATTCAATTTATTACTTCCCTCAAATCGGATTTATTGATTCGTTTAGAAGGTATTTATAAAGGAATACAAGAGATTAAAGCCAAAGGTTACGATGTAGATGCTATTGAACCGCAAGCAGGCTTGTATTTAACCGTTAAATTTGCTTTGCAAGGCGCCCAAACCCAAGAAGGAAAAGTATTGCAAACCGCAACTGATGTTCATCAATATTTATTAAATGAAGCTAAAGTTGCTATGGTTCCTTTTTCGGCTTTTGGAGATGATCCTAATTCTGATTGGTATAGAATCAGTGTAGGTACTATTCATCAAAATGATATAGAAGCTATTGTAAAGCAACTAGATAATGCGATTCAAAAATTAAATTTTTAATTTTATTTAGGGCGTGCCCACTCGCTTGACGCTTCGGGTCGGGCTATTACGGGCTTCGCTATCGCTTCGGCAATCCTTTGGCTGCTCATACTTCGCAACCAAAGGCAGTGCCACTTCGTGCCCTACACATCCCTCACGCATTTTTAGCAATTTCATTGCTATATTTAATACCATCAAAATATTATTTGCTTTGATTATTAATTTTTCTACTCGTACACTCATGGAACAAAAAAAATTGTATTTTTGCAATCCATAAAATATAAAAATATGTTTGAAAATTTAAGTCAGAAGATAGATAGGGCTTTTAAAACATTAAGAGGTGCAGGAAAAATCAGTGAATTAAATGTATCAGAGACGGTAAGAGAAATCCGAAAAGCATTAGTTGATGCTGACGTAAACTATAAAATAGCAAAAGAATTTACAGAAAAAATTAAGCAAGAAGCGTTAGGAAAAGATGTATTAATTGCTGTTGAGCCTGGTCAATTGATGGTAAAAATTGTATTTGATGAATTGGTTCAATTGATGGGTGGTAGAACTGTGGGTATAAATTTAGCAGTAAAAGGGCCTACTGTAATATTAATTGCAGGTTTACAAGGTTCTGGTAAAACTACTTTTTCTGGTAAATTGGCAAAATTTTTAAAAGGAAAAGGTAAACAACCTTTATTGGTTGCTGATGATATTTATAGACCAGCAGCTATGGACCAATTACAAGTTTTAGGAGAACAAATTGGGGTACCTGTTTATCGTGAAGATGGTAACAAAAACCCTGTTCAAATTGCCTTAAATGCTATTAATCATGCAAAAGAAACCGGGAGAGATGTAATAATTATAGATACAGCGGGTCGTTTAGCCGTAGATGAAGCCATGATGAAAGAAGTTGAGGATATTAAAAAGGCAACAAATCCTCATGAAATTTTATTTGTGGTTGATTCTATGACTGGTCAAGATGCTGTTAATACAGCAAAAGCATTTAATGATCGTTTAGATTTTACGGGTGTTGTTTTAACCAAATTAGATGGGGATACTCGTGGTGGTGCAGCCATTTCCATTCGCTATGTAGTTCAAAAGCCTATTAAATTTATAGGTATAGGTGAAAAAATGGAAGATATTGACTTTTTCCACCCAGACCGTATGGCTTCCCGTATCTTGGGTATGGGGGACGTCCTAACCATTGTAGAAAAAGCTCAACAAGCCTTTGATAAAGCAGAAACTGAAAAACTTCAAAAGAAACTTCGTAAAAATGAATTTGATTTTGATGACTTCCTGTCCCAATTAAATACCATCAAAAAAATGGGTAATATTAAGGATCTTGTAGCTATGATTCCAGGTATGAGCAAGATGCTCCCTGAAGATGTAAATATTGACGAAAAAGATTTTAAACATATTGAAGCCATTATCCTTTCTATGACAAAACAAGAAAGAAAAAAACCTGAAATTATTAATGGCTCTCGTAGAAAAAGAATTGCTTTAGGAAGTGGTACTACTATTCAAGAAGTAAATCAGCTATTAAAACAATTTGCTGATATGAAAAAAATGATGAAAACGCTTAATAAACTTACAAAAGGTGGAAAAGACATGAAAAGCTTACCTCCAAGTTTATTTAAACAGAAATAATATATTTATGACTATTGGTTGGTATTTTCAAAAAGTAAAAAAATAATAAAGAACCGCTTAAATTTTTAGGCGGTTCTTTATTTTGATAATAAAATAAAATACAGGAATATAAAGTTATAAATGCTTTATTTTTTCAAAACAATGAATAATATCAGCAAAATACGGAGATTTGAGT
>CAZBPK010000043.1:0-11672 GCA_964493765.1 uncultured Bacteroidia bacterium
CTAACTTTTTATCATACTTTTCTCTTTCTTTTTTACTTAATCCATGATATTCTACAATTTCTAAAATTATTTATATATATTTTCTTCAAGATAATTAGAAATTTTGATATTTAAAACTTCTTCAATTTCTTTATAAGAAAAATTTAATTTTCTCATATTTTTAACTGCAAAAATAATCTTCACTCTTGCTTCTTTTTCTTTCTCTCTTGCTTCTTGTATTTCTTTTTCAGCAAGCTTTTTTCCTTCTAATATTGCATACTGTATAGCATTTTCATATACTCCCATATCATCTAACTTTTTATCATACTTTTCTCTTTCTTTTTTACTTAATCCATGATATTCTACAATCTGAAATAATCTCTCAAACAAATATCCTTGAAAATTTTTGGGAATTCGTTCTAACTTATGTATATCTTTTAATAGATAAAGCCATTTCTCTAAATCCGTTTCTAATTCTTCTTCATTTTTCTTAAAATTATTTAATTGTACATTGATAATTGTTAGTTTATCACTAAAAATTTCTTGGGTTTTAATATTCATTAATTTCTGAACAGAAATTACTTCAATATTATTTTGTATAGTAAAATAGGATAGTGAAATGATATATAACGGTTTTAACTCATAATTCCAATTCCCTTTTGTTTGTTGGTTTGAAAAAATACGGGAAGCATAGTATAAAATTCTATCCGTAAAAAATAACTGTGGTGATAATTGAACTTCTACAACAAACAAACGATATTGATTGTCTTTACACATTAAATCAATAATTACTTTTCTATCATCTTCATCATCAGACAAATATTCATTTTTTAAATACTCAATGTCAACGATTTCTAAATCATCAGTATATAACAAAATACAATTTAAAAGATTAATCAAAAAAATCTTATTAGGTTCAGAACCAAAAACACGTTTGAACCCAAAATCTGTCATTAAGCTAATAAATATTTTATCTTTCATAGAAAGAAAGTACTAAGAATTACCACACCCCTTATGCAAAAGTAGAAATTTTTTTTCATTTTGCAAAATATGCTTTATTTTCGCAGTAATTTTAAACTGAATATGTCATTAGAAAAACTTGTAACGATATTAGGCAATGATGCAGACTTTTATTTAAAGCATGAATGCAAAACCATTGACAAAAAAACTCTTCATTCACCAAGTCCTAATTTTGTAGATCAAATTTGGAAAGATTCTAATCGTAACAATCAAACTTTACGTAGTTTACAAACTTTATATAACTACGGAAGACTAAAAAATACTGGATATTTATCAATATTACCTGTTGATCAAGGAATTGAGCATTCTGCTGGCGCTTCTTTTGCTCCTAATCCCATGTATTTTGATCCTGAAAACATTGTTAAATTAGCAATTGAATCTGGATGTAATGCAGTAGCCTCAACATTTGGGGTATTAGCTTCAGTTTCTAGAAAATATGCTCATAAAATTCCTTTTATTGTAAAAATCAACCACAATGAATTTTTGAGTTATCCCAATAAATATGACCAAATTATGTTTGGTTCTGTAAGAGATGCATGGAATATGGGTGCTGTGGCAGTAGGTGCAACGATTTATTTTGGTTCTGATGAATCCACAAGGCAGATTCAAGAAGTAAGTGCTGCTTTTGAATATGCCCATGAATTAGGTATGGCTACCATTTTATGGTGTTATACTAGAAACTCTGCATTTAAAACAGCTGAAAAAGATTATCATGTTTCCGCAGATTTAACCGGACAAGCTAATCATATAGGTGTAACCATTCAAGCAGATATTATTAAACAAAAATTACCCGAAAATAATGGCGGTTATAATGCTTTAAAATTCGGAAAAACTCATAAATTCGTTTATGAAAAATTAACCTCTGACCACCCTATTGACCTGACAAGATACCAAGTTGCCAATTGTTATATGGGAAGAGCTGGATTAATAAACTCTGGAGGAGCTTCTTCAGGAGAATCGGATTTAAAAGAAGCTGTTATTACAGCTGTTGTAAATAAAAGAGCTGGCGGTATGGGTTTAATTTTAGGTAGAAAAGCTTTTCAAAAACCTTTAAAAGAAGGAATTCAAATTATTAATGCTGTTCAAGACGTTTACTTAACAAAAAAAATTGATTTAGCATAAAATTTTTAACATCATAAATAGGATTAATTATAAAGCTGCTCTTTAATAGGCAGCTTTTTTTTATAAAAACTTTACTAGGTTTCATAAATCCAAAACCTATTTTCATTGAATCTTCAAACTTTAAATTAACTAGTTTTCTAACTTTGCAGAGATTTTAAAATATTACAAAAATGAAAATTTGGTTATTGCAATTAATTTTAGTTGGGTTGTTAGCTCAAAGTTGTGGAAAGAAAGCAGAAAATTCTCAAAATAACGAAACTAAACAAGAAGAAACCCAGTCAACTAAACAAAATAATGAGCAAAAAGAAAGTTCTTCAGGATTAGCTTTTAGTGGACCTGAAGGTTCTTTTGCTGCAGCTATTGGTCAAGCAAAGGAATACCCAACTTTACAAAGTTTAGTTAGAGACTACGTTGAATTGGGTTGTGGCGAAGTAAGTAAAGAAGCAAAAGACTATCCTACTGAAATTGGAACATGTCCAGGTACTTATATTATGGCCGTTTGTGGTAAAGTAATTATAAATGAAAATTGTGTTTTATTATTAATTTCTTATGGATGTAATGGAAACGATGCAACGGGTCTTTATTTTTATGATGTTAAAACCCAAAAACTCAATGTTGGATTTAATCCCAAACTAAAAGGTGCGTTTTCTACACCACAAGTTACTGTAAGTTTATCAGGTAAATTTAACAGCGATACAGGGGAAATCGTTGAGTTTTCTGATGAATCAAATATCAAAACAGGTAAAACCACTGAAAAAGTTACAAAATACTCATTTGATCCATTCACTTGTGAGTTTAGACTTAGCAATTAATTTCCTCAAATTTCATATTAACTAAACCGATTCATAAACCATCACGAAAAAGTGGTGGTTATTTTTTTTTATCGAAAAAATTGGACGTTGCAAAAATGAAGCGTGAGGGATGCGGAGGGAGCGAAGCTGCACTGCCTTTTTATGCTGAGCTTGAACGAAGCAGAAAAAGGATTGCCGAAGCGAACAGCGAAGCCCAAAGCAGCCCGACCCTGAGCTTTAGCGAAGGGGCACGCCCTAATTATCTACTATTTTAAAACAATTTAAAGGTTTTAATTTGTGGTAATTATAAAAATCCATTAGTTTTGCAACATGATTAAAAAGCTTTCGGTTCTCTTAATATTGGTTTTTATTTTAATGAGTTGTAATAATTCTTCACAATCTAATGAAACAGCAACAAGTGGAGAAATTGCTGTCGCTGTTGATGTGTCTTATCAACCTGTTTTACAATCCGCCATTCAAGTTTTTGAAGCCTCTTATCCCAAAGCAAAAATAAAAGCTTATTATGTTTCAGAATCTGAAGCAATGGATTTATTAGTAAAAGATAGTGTAAGGGTAGCAATAGTACCAAGATTGTATAATGAAGAGGAAACAAAGTATTTTGAAAACATAAAAATTAAACCTAGGGCAACACAAATTGCTGTTGAAGCTATTGCTTTTATAGTTCACAAGGAAAATCCTGATACTGCTATTTCTTATGAAACCATGAAACAAATCTTGTCAGGAAAAGTAAGTACTTGGAAAGATATTGGAAAAAATAAAAATAGAAAAGACAGTATTACATTAGTCTTTGATAATCCTGGTTCAAGCATAGTAGGTTATGTTTTAGACAGTATTAACAAAAATGAACCATTACCCAAAAACTCTTTTTCTGCAAATACCAATGAAAAAGTCATTGATTATGTAAGTCAGAATAAAAGTGCAATGGGTTTAATTCCATTAGCTTGGATTGCAGATATGGAGGATTCAACAGCCAATAAATTTTTATCTAAAATAGAAGTAATTCATATAATTGGTGAAGATAAAGAATATAGAAGACCTTATTTATTTTATTTGCAAAATGGTGAATATCCGTTTGTTAGAAATGTATATGCATTAAGTAGAGAAGCCAAATTGGGACTCGGCACGGGTTTTGTATCTTTTCTTGCAGGTAAAGAAGGTCAAAGGTTGATTTATAAAGCAGATTTATTACCTGTTAATAAACCAATCCGTTTAGTTGAACTTCAAAATAGAAACCTTCAATAATACCATTTTTTTAAAAGTTTAGAAATGAAAAAGTATATGAAAAATAACATCATAGCCTTAGTCGCAATCTTAAGTTTTCAATGGGTAAATGCTCAATCCCTTGACGAAGTAAAAAAAGCTATCTTCCAAGAAGATTTCAAAAAAGCTAAATCTATGTTACAAACCTTAATGGGTTCAGGAAAAAAACCTGAGTATCATTATTATTTAGGTGTAGTGCACTTAGAAGAAGCTATTGATTTTGAAGATGACGCTATTTCAAGAGACAAAGAACTTGAAAATGCTAAGAAACAATTTGAAACGGGTATTTCTTTAAAAAATAAATATCCCAATAACTTTTTAGGTTTGGGTAGATATTATGCTTTAAAGAAAAATTTGAATGAAGCCAAAATTAATTTCCAAAAAGCTTACGAATTTTCTGGTGGTTCTGATGTAGAACTATTAGTGGATTTAGCGGAAGGTTATGTTGAAGGGGGTTCAAGAGATTTTATTGACGAAGCTACCAAATTACTTACAAAAGCAAAATCTATGGATAGCAAAAATGCTAACATTTATACAGCTTTAGGGGATTTGTGGGAAAAACAAAACGTAAATGAATTAGCTTTAACAGAATACAAAAACGCTGTAAACATTAACCCCAATTTAGTAAAAGCCCATTTTAAAATCGGTAAATTACTTTTGAAAGAAAAGAAATTCAATGAAGGCGCAGAATCTTTTAAAAAATGTATTCAATTAGACCCGAACTTTGCTCCAGCTTATAGAGAAATGGGTGAATTATTCTTCCGTGCTGGTCGTTATAAAGAAGCAAAGGATAATTACAAATCTTATGTTCAAAAAACAGAAGGTGATTTGCAAGCACAAGTTCGTTATTGCCAGTTTTTATATTTAAGTAAAGAATATCAAGAAGCTGTAAATCAAATTAATACTGTTCTAAAAGATACCACTACTAACGTTTTACTTCGTTTATTAGGCTATTCTTATGTTGAACTCAAAAATTATAGTGAGGGTTTAAAAACTTTAGATAAATACTTTGCAAGAGTAAAACCCGAAAATCAAATTGCTAAAGATTACGAAAATTATGCGAAAGCATTAGATAATTCTAATCAAGATTCAGTTGCTGTAATTTACTACCAAAAAGCCATGCAAATGGATCCAAACTTAAATTACCATTCTACTATTGGCGACTGTTGGTCTGATATAAAAAGTTGGGAAAAAGCGGTTACTGCTTATGAAAAAGCTATTAGCATAAAACCTAATCAAAAAGATTATTACATGCTTGCAAGAGCTTATCAAAACTTAGCAAATTACGACAAAGCTGAAGAGAATTATAAAAAAGTAATAGAAATTAAACCCGACTTTTTACAGGCTTATCAACAATTAGCTTATGTTGCTGGAAAAAAAGACCCCGATACTAAGTTATTTTTAGCAAAACCTTATTACGAAAAAATTCTTGAATTAACTGAAAATGATCAAGAAAAATATAAAAAAGAACGAGCAAGAGGTTTTGCTTATTTGGCTTTCTATTATTATGACACCAAAGATAATCCCAAAGCATATAAATATTCAGAAAAAGCTGTTCAGTTAGACCCCAATGATAAAAATTCTGCTCAAATATTAGACTTCTTGAAAAAATCAGGAGTTAAGCCAGAAAATTAATATTAGTAGTTTTTTATAATTATTAAAAAGGGTGCCCTAATTAGGGCGCCCTTTTTAATTTGTAAACTTTATAAAGTCATTAACTAATAATTCAAATGAGTTTGAAGCCATTTTTCTACGTATTCACTAGTAACACTTTTGCGATGGGCATAATTTTCAACTTGGTCTTTTCCAATGTCTCCTAATCCAAAGTATTGAGATTTTAGATGAGCGAAATAAAAACCACTAACTGCCGCAGCAGGATACATAGCCATGCTTTCTGTTAAAATTAATCCCGTGTGATGAGTAACTTCTAACCAATCAAATAAAGTAAGTTTTTCGGTATGGTCAGGGCAGGCAGGGTAACCAGGAGCAGGACGTATCCCTTGATATTCTTCTTTAATTAATTTTTGGTTATCAAATGTTTCTTGGCTATAGCCCCAATATTGAGTTCTTACTAGAAAATGCAAATATTCCGCAAAAGCTTCCGCTAATCTATCAGCAACCGCTTTGGCTAAAATAGCATGATAATCATCGTGGTCTTGTTCATATTTTTTTACAATCTCTTCTAAACCTATTCCCGCATTGACAGCAAATCCGCCTAAATAATCAGGTACACCTGTTGACTTAGGTGCAATAAAATCTACTAAACTGTAATGAGGTAAACCTGTACCTTTTTCTATTTGTTGTCTCAAAAAATGAAAAACATAAAGGACTGTATTTCTATTTTCATCGGTATAGACTTCAATATCTTCGCCTACGGCATTAGCAGGATAAATACCAAAAACACCTTTTAACTGCAAAGCATTGTTTTTTTCAAATTCATCTAACATTTTATTGGCATCATGGTATAATTTTTGGGCTTCATGACCGTAATCAGGGTTTTGAAAAATATCAGGGTATTTGCCTTTTAGTTCCCAAGTAGCAAAAAATGGCGTCCAATCTATAAAAGGTCTTACCTCTTGAATATTGGGTGTGATTACTTTTGTACCTATAAATTGTGCTTTTGGAGTAGGTTCTTGGGTAAAATCAATTTTGAATGAATTATTTTTAGCTTCATCAAAACTAACATAATTTTTGTGTTGTTTCTTTTTTGAGTGAATTTCTCTTAATTTTTGATATTCAGATTTAATGGATTGTTTTAGAGGGTCTTTTTGGTCATCTGAAAGCAAAGCGGAAACTACAGGAACTGACTTTGAGGCATCTAAAACATGAATAACCGCATTATTATGATACTGTGGTTCAATTTTTACGGCAGTATGGGCTTTTGAGGTAGTAGCACCACCAATTAATAAAGGAATATCAAAATTAAGGCGTTGCATTTCTGATGCTACATGAACCATTTCATCTAAAGAAGGAGTAATTAAGCCACTTAATCCAATGATATCTACATTTTCTTTTCGGGCCGTTTCTAAAATTTTTTCGCAGGGAATCATTACGCCTAAATCAATAATTTCATAACCATTGCAAGCTAAAACTACTCCGACAATATTTTTTCCGATATCATGCACATCTCCTTTAACAGTTGCTAATAAAACTTTACCTGCGGCTTTATTCACACCGCTGGCTTTCTTTTCTGCTTCAATGAAGGGAATTAAGTAGGCTACCGCTTTTTTCATCACTCTAGCAGATTTTACTACTTGTGGTAAAAACATTTTTCCTTCTCCAAACAAATCGCCTACAATGTTCATCCCTTCCATTAAAGGACCTTCAATTACTTCTAATGCACTAGGATATTGTTGGCGCACTTCTTCTGTATCCTGCTCTATGTATTCTACAATCCCCTTAACTAAAGAATATTTTAAACGTTCAACAGCACTTTTTTCTCTCCATTCTTCGGATTTAGATTGAGTTTGATGAGTATTTTTTATGCTTTCAGCAAACTGTACTAATTTTTCTGTCGCATCAGGCTTACGATTAAACAAAACATCTTCTACTAATTCTAGTAAATCTTTAGGGACATCATCATAAACGGTTAATTGCCCCGCATTGACAATCCCCATATCTAAGCCTGCTTTGATGGCATGATATAAAAATGCGGCGTGAATAGCTTCTCTTACTGCATTATTCCCCCTAAAAGAAAAGGAAATATTACTTACTCCCCCACTTACTTTAGCTAAGGGTAAATTTTGTTTAATCCAGCGAGTAGCTTCAATAAAGGCTTTGCCATATTCATTGTGTTCTTCAATACCTGTTGCAATGGTAAGAATGTTGGGGTCAAAAATGATGTCTTGGGGAGGAAATCCTATTTGGTGTACCAAAATATCATAAGCACGCTTACAAATTTGTATTTTTCTTTCAAAAGTATCGGCTTGTCCAATTTCGTCAAAAGCCATAACGACTACAGCAGCCCCGTATCTACGAATTTTTTTGGCTTGTTCAATAAATTTTTCTTCCCCTTCTTTTAAGCTAATAGAATTGACAATTCCCTTTCCCTGTAAACACTTGAGCCCTGCTTCAATAATAGACCATTTAGAAGAGTCAATCATAATAGGGACTTTGGCTATGTCGGGTTCTGCAGCTAATAAATTCAAGAATTTGACCATGGCCTCTTCACCGTTAAGCATGCCATCGTCCATGTTAACATCAATTACTTGTGCCCCCCCTTCAACTTGTTGCCTTGCTATACTTAAAGCCTCTTCGTAGTTGCCCTCCATAATAAGTTTCTTAAATTTAGGAGAACCTGCTACGTTAGTTCTTTCGCCGATATTTACAAAATTAGAGCCTTCGTAAATGGTTACAGGTTCTAATCCTGATAATCTTAAATAAGGGGGAATAGAAGGAATTTTTCGGGGGGGATATTTTGAAGCAATTTGCGCAATTTTTTCAATATGCTCAGGAGTAGTTCCACAACAACCGCCTACGATATTAATAAATCCTGATTGGCAAAAATCTTCAATTTGACTTTGCATTTGTAAGGGAGTTTCGTCATACTCTCCAAAGGCATTCGGTAAACCTGCATTAGGATGAGCAGAAACGTAACAATGGGCAATTTTAGATAGAATTTGTAAATAAGGGCGCATATCTTTTGCCCCTAATGCACAATTTATCCCTACGGATAATAAATTCTTAGTATGGCTAATAGAGTTCCAGAAAGCTTCTGTGGTTTGCCCTGACAATGTTCTACCAGATGCGTCTGTAATAGTAACAGAAATCATTACGGGTAAAATTTTCCCTGTATTTTCTGCAAACTCTTCTATTGCATAAATAGCGGCTTTAGCGTTAAGCGTATCAAATATTGTTTCTATTAAAAGTAGGTCTACGCCGCCTTCTACTAAGCCTTTCACTTGTTCATAATATACTTTGACTAAATCATCAAAAGTTACAGCTCTGTACCCAGGGTCATTTACATCAGGAGATAATGAAGCTGTACGATTGGTCGGACCAATGGAGCCTGCTACGAAACGAGGTTTTTCAGGAGTAGAGTATTTTAATGCGACATTTTTAGCAAGCCTTGCACCTTCATAGTTAAGCTCATACACTAAATCCACCATATCATAATCCGCCATAGAAATGGCATTAGAATTAAAAGTATTGGTCTCTATAATATCCGCACCAGCTTTTAAATAAGCTTCATGAATTTCTTCTATAATGGCAGGTTGCGTTAATACCAATAAATCATTATTTCCTTTAACATCACGATGAAAATCTGTAAAACGATAACCACGATAATCTTTTTCGGAAAGTTTATATTTTTGTATCATGGTGCCCATAGCACCGTCTAATACCAGGATTCTTTGCTGTATGACTTGGAAAATATCCATAGAAAAATTGTGCAAAACTAACAATTTAAGCAATGAAAAGTTCAGTTAAAAAATAGAAATTACTTACAAGTATATTTAGTTACAAAAAAGATGTTCATCTCACCGCTAGGGCAAGGATTGTTAGAATCTGGTTGAATTTTAATAGATTTATAATTTCCAGAAACTTCTAAATTTTTACATGGAACATCTTCATCATCATTAGAAAAACATATAGGAATTTTTTCATTAGAAGAGGTAGTAATATAACCACCATTATAGCAATAACAACTTAAAGGATCCATAACTCCTTTTATACTTTGGAAGTTTCCTTTTAGTGTTGGTTTTTGAGAACAACTTGTATTTAATAACAAAACGAACAATACAAATATTGAATTTTTAAACATATTTTCAAAGATATGATTTTTTTGAATAAATTAATTCAATTTTCCATTCTTAAACCGGTTTTTGTGATAACCATTTTTTCTTGGTAAGTTTCATAATCTGTATTAACAGACCATAAATCATGGTTCGCATTATCCAAAATATTTTCTGTAGCTAAAAGTCCCATTAATATGCTATGATCTTGATTGTTATATTTATAAGCTCCATACCTTCCAATTGGATAAAGATTGGGAATGGATTTTAAATATTCTTGAATAGGTTCTAAAATATCTTTATAATTACGAAAATAAACAGGATAAGAATTTTTTAATTTAATGACTTTTCCTTCTTGAATATTTATTTCTTTTTTGACTAAACCTGTTAGATACAGCTCTTTTTGGGCTAATTCAATGATTTCATTTTCGTTTTGATTCCAAATTGTGTCTTGGTCATAACACCAATACTCTAAAGCTAAAATGCTTGATTTTTCTTTACCATAAAGAGAGGGTAACCAATTTTTAAAATTGGTTATTCTACCTGTTTTGAGCCGCTTATCATGAATATAAATCCATTGATCTGGAAAAACATTTTCTGATGGTACATTCAAATAAACCAAAATAGTATTTCTATACTTTAATTGCTTAACTTTTGTGCATATATCTTTAGGAAGTTCTTCTAAATGCTCTGTCATAATGGATATAGGCATAGAAGAGACTACAACGTCAGCAAAATGAGTTTCTCCGCTTTCCAATTGAATACCTTTCACAATTTGCTTTTCAACAATGACTTTTTTTACAGGCGTATTCAAGAATATTTGACCACCATTATGTTGATATAATGATTTCATTTTTTCATATACTGAGCCTGTACCTTGTAAAGGATATGCGAATTCGTCCACTAAAGTTTTATGTTTTTTATGATCAATAATGTTAAAAGCGTTAAGAATAGCTTCAGATAAAGATAGTTTTTTGATACGTTGTGCTGCAAAATCAGCATCTAATTCAGAACAAGGAATACCCCAGAGTTTTTCTGTATATGTTTTAAAAAAAATATCAAATAACCTTTTGCCAAATCTTTGGGTTACCCAACCTTCAAAGGTATCTTGATTATTTTGGGTTAAACCTAATTTATTAGGTAAATAACTAAAAAAACATTGAGAAGCTTCTAAAATACCTAAATTAAAGAGTGCATTAAAAACCTTTAGTGGGTAATAAAAAAATTTTCCATTATAATAGATACGTGTCAATCGATTGACCATATCATATTCATTTCCGACAATTTCTAACCAAAATTCATTTACTTTTTTATCGTTACTAAAAAATCTATGGGGACCTAAATCCACTATTTGGTTCCATAATTTTAAAGAAGCAGACATCCCTCCAACTCTTTCAGAGGCTTCAAAAAGTTTTATAGATTGTATTTTTTTACCCAAGTATTTAGAAAGTTGATAGGCTGCAGTTAAGCCGGCAGGTCCTGCACCAATCACAATAATATCCATGTATTCAGTTTACAAAAGTAGTGAATACTCAATATAAGTTCAAATTTATAATCCCGTTTCAATAGTTACAATAAAATTTATAATTCTATATTTTTTAGTACTTCATTTTCTATAAAATAGGGAACCCATAATGTACCTTTAGAACCCATACCATTGATTAAATAAATTTGGGTTTTCATTGAGTTTTGCAAAAAAACAGGTTTCCTTTCTTTAATTATAGGACGTATTCCTATTTGTTTATTA
>CAZBPK010000044.1:0-7942 GCA_964493765.1 uncultured Bacteroidia bacterium
GGCAAATATAAAATAGATGCAAAAATAGCAGTTAAAAATATGTTTTTTAATATTTTATGCTTGAAATTGATTATCCAAAAGGGAATTAAAAAAAACAAACCAGAAGGTAAAGTATAAAGCAGTAAAATTTGTAGTATAATAGTTTCATAAAAAAATGGGATATTCCATCTCCTTTCATAAAAAACAAAAATAACCCATGATAGTAGCATTCCTAATTGATAACCTCTACCCAGAAAGGAGTGAATAAAATTCACATATAATAAACCCAACAATAAAATTGCGAATAAAGATTTAGTAAAATTTTGTGATTTATAATAAAGCCAAATGAATAATAGAAAATCTAACCAAAAAGCAAAAAAAATAGAGGGTAAACGTAAAGCCCAAATAGGTTCAAGAAAAGAAAAAATTAGGGTAATAAGGGTTTGTAAAATGTGGTTTCCATGAATAGGATAATAAGAAATAGTTACAAAAAATCCTCTTTCTACTAATTCTTCCCAAATGTAAATTTCATCGTAAGTCAAAGAATATTGAACTATAAAGTAAATACGTAGTGAAGTGAATAATAAGAGTGTTATACATAAAGTCCATTTTTGAAGTTTATTTAGGTTATTTAGTAACTTGAATATTTTTTGAATTAGGTTGAAATAGATTTTCCCTTGAAGTTCAATTTGAGTAATTAATTTTGACCTAATTTTGTAAATCCAAGCGAAAAATAAAAAAACAATACCAAAAGAAATTGATATGAGGTATTTTAAAATTTCAAATTTGAAAGGAGTTAAAATTTGATTTTTGAGCTTTTCAATTTGATGAACAGATTGGGTATAGGTTAAAAGCAAAGAAATCAGAGTTTCATAATTTTTGAACAAAGTAATAAAAAAATATAGCCCGATTAACAAAGCCAATAGAATTGATACCCAAACTATATAAAAAATCAACCTAATTTTCATAGTGATAAAAAAACCGTTGAAAATTCAACGGTTTTGATTATTTTAATCCTTTTGAGGCTCTAAATCTTTAAGTCTTAATTGTTCCACAATATTAATTGCTGAATATAAATCTTCAAAATATTCTTTAATGATATTAAAATCATTCAAAGTTTGGAAAATTTTGGGTTCAAATAATTTACGTTTTAATTCCACTGCAAAATAAGCACGATTGCCATGAAAAGAAAAGTATAAATTATGTTTAGAACGCTGAGAAAAATGGAACATTTGAGTCATAAAGGCGTCCGTAAAAATTTCGTTAACTGTTTTTTCATCATTGGAACGAATTTGGAAAACACTTTCGAATTGGGCATGATTAACATGAACAACAGGAAAAGTTTTATTGATTGTTTTGAGGTTTAGATTTGCTTTAGGAAGCACAATAATTTCTTGAGGTACATGCATATTAGTTTCAGCTACTAAGAATAAACCATGAAAAACGTAGTCTAATTTGGCGTTATATCCTTTTCCTGAAGCTACATCTAATTCACAAAATTGGATTTGCATACCATCAATTTGACCATAAACAAAATCATCACCATAATATCTTTTATAAGTGCCATTAAATAAAGCACTATATTTAAAATCGTTTAAATTGATTTTTTTATAGGCATTATAATGAACAGATGGGTCTACTTGATTAATCATTCTTTCAATAACAAGATTTTTAAAATCTTTATAAAATTGTTCATTTCCTCTATAAGATTTTACAATAATCCAAGCAAAAGCAGAATAACTAATCGTAAATAAGATATGAAAACCATAACTCAAGTCAAAATGCCAGCACATGTAAAGAGATGCGGCATAAACTGTAAATAATAAAACTTCTAAAATTACAATTTGAGTAACTATTTTTTTTCTTTTTTGGTCTAAGAAATGCAAGTCACTTTGTAATTCCGTTTCAAAAAACTTTTTTAATTCATCAATACTTTTCATAATAGTTAATCTATGTTAAATGTTTAAATTTCAAATTTTATCCCTTGTGCTAAGGGAAGTTGTGTAGAGTAGTTAATGGTGTTGGTTTGTCTTCTCATATAAGCTTTCCAAGCATCAGAGCCAGATTCTCTACCTCCACCAGTTTCTTTTTCACCACCAAATGCCCCTCCAATTTCTGCTCCTGAAGTTCCAATATTTACATTCGCAATTCCACAATCAGAACCATTAACAGATAAAAATCTTTCTGCTTCTAATAAATTTTGAGTAAAAATAGCAGAAGATAAACCTTGAGGAACACCATTCTGAATAGCAAGGGCTTCATCAATGGAATTATATTTCAACAAATACAATATAGGAGCAAAAGTCTCTTCTTGCACTGAATGATAATGATTTTCCGCTTCTACCAATGCAGGAACCACATAATTACCTTCTAAATGTTCTCCACCAAAAATTAATTTACCTCCTTCCTCTTGAACCAATTTTAAACGATTCATCATATTTTCAACTGCTTGTTGGTCAATTAAGGGACCAATTAAAGTGTTTGATTCTAAGGGGCTACCAATTTTTTTCTTTAAAGATTCATAAGCTTTTAACAAAGAATTTTTCACTTTATCGTAAATGGAATGATGAACAATCAACCTTCTGGTAGATGTACATCTTTGCCCACAAGTACCGACTGCACCAAAAATCACCGCAGGAATAGCTAAATCTAAATTTGCATTTTCCGTAATAATAATTGCGTTATTTCCTCCCAACTCTAACAAACTTCTACCCAATCTTTTAGCAACTTCTGTGCCAACAATTTTTCCCATTCTTACTGAACCTGTTGCGGAAACTAAAGGAACTCTTTTATCTTTTGATAGGAACTCCCCCACTTTGTAGTCTCCAATAACTAAAGTAAAGATTCCTTCAGGTAAATCATTGTTTTTGAGAACTTTAGATACAATATTTAAACAAGCTATTGCCGTTAAAGGAGTTTTTTCACTAGGTTTCCATAAAGTAACGTTTCCACAAACGGCTGCAATCATAGCATTCCAAGCCCAAACAGCAACAGGAAAATTAAATGCAGATATTACACCAACAATTCCCAGAGGATGCCATTGTTCATACATCCTATGAGCAGGACGTTCGGAATGCATGGTTAATCCATATAATTGACGAGATAACCCAACAGCAAAATCGCATATATCAATCATTTCTTGAACCTCTCCCAAGCCTTCTTGGTAAATTTTACCCATCTCATATGAAACCAACCAACCTAAAATTTCCTTATTTTTTCTTAATTCTTCTCCTATTTGCCTTACAATTTCGCCACGCTTTGGTGCTGGTACATTTTTCCAAATTTCAAAAGCTTTTTGAGAAGCATCTATACACTTTTCGTATTCATTTTCATTTGCATATTTTACTTTTGCAATCAATTGACCATCAACAGGAGAATGTATAGCATGATATTTATTACGATTATTCAATTTTTGGCCACCAATATATGCACCTTCGTTTTCTTTTTTGATACCTAATAAACGAAGTTTTTTTTGAATTTCTATTTCCTGAACTTTGATTAAATTATTCATTTCGCTACTTTTTTAATAACGTTATAATATGCAAAGATAATACAATTTTTTTAACAACAAAACAAGAAAATAAATTTGTTGATAAAGATTTAGAAGAATTTGGGCGTGTCCCTTGCTTCGCTACGGGTCGGGCTTCTACGGGCTTCGCTTTTCGCTTCGTCAATCCTTTTTCCTCTTTTTTCAAAAGTGTCAAAAGGCAGTGCTAAACCCTTCAAATCCCTCACGCTCACAAAGCCATTTTCACTGCTTTTTTTACTTCTATTTTTGCATTTTGAGAATAACCCATTAGAGAATTGAAAAATTGTTATGTCCCAAGTTAAAAAAAATAAAAAAAGGCACTAAATTAGTGCCTTTTGCGCTCCCTCTTGGACTTGAACCAAGGACCTACTGATTAACAGTCAGTTGCTCTAACCGACTGAGCTAAGGAAGCGTTTTTTTAAAATTGTGATGCAAAATTATACGGTTTTCCTTTACACTCCAAATTTTATTTCAAATATTGGAAATAAAAAATTTTATATTATTGAAAATCAATAAAAAAAATTTATTGTTCTGTAATAGCTTTAAAAATAGATTTCGCAATTGCAGCTTTACCCTCAGTAGAGTTTAAGTATTTTTCCTCCTCTTTATTAGATAAAAATCCAATTTCAATTAAAACTGAAGGCATGGTTGTTTTCCATAAAACCAAAAAACCTGCCTGTTTTACTCCGCGACTTTTACGTTTGGTATGAGCAATCATATTTTTCTCAACTTTTGAAGCAAAAGCTAAGCTTTGTTTTAAATAAACATTTTGAACCATGGAAAACATAATATAACTTTCTATAGAATGAGGATCAAAACCATCATACTTTTTTTCATGGTCTTTCTCCATAAGAATAGAAGCATTTTCATTCATAATCATTTGAACATTATCTTCTTCTTTATGTAAACCCATTACATAAGTTTCAGAGCCATGAATTGCTTTATTGTCATTGGCATTACAATGAACAGAAATAAAAAAATCTGCTTTATTTTTATTAGCAATATTAGCTCTTTCTGCAAGTTCAATAAATTCATCAGTTCTACGAGTTAATATTACTTTTAAATTGGGGTATTGTGCCCTTAAAAAGTTCTCAATTTGAAGAACAACGTCTAATGAAATACCTTTTTCTTTAGACGTTGAACCTGATGTTCCTGGGTCTTTTCCACCATGACCTGCATCTAAAACCACAGTTTTTATATTATTGAAAGTAAAAACATCTATCTCAGGAAAAGTAAATGATGTATTCATAGATAACACCATTAGGATAATACTCCACTTAAAAAAGTCTTTCATTTTGTTTATTCAACTATTTTGCAAATTTACATAAACAAAATGTATTCCATTAACTAAGTTTTTCCATTTTTTCAATTTTTTTCTTTTCCGCTTATGTTGAATTTTAAAAAAATGTCCTAAAGCAGGGGGAATACTTCCTGATTCATCTTTAACATAAAGGTTCATTTAAAATTTATTTTACGCTTTTTCCTTTCATTATAAAAGAATCATTAAAATTAGTTTCAAAACCCCGTTTTTATTGAATGATTTTTGCTAAAATATTTCCCAATATTTCAATGCATTCACTTAAATCAGATTTTTTATATTTTTGTATCGTGGATTTAAAAATTTTATACGAGGACAATCATTTAATTGCTGTCAATAAACCCTTTGGCGTTTTGTCACAAGGAGATGAAAAAGGAACAAGAAGTATTTTTGATGACGTAGTAGAATATCTAAGAATAAAATACCAAAAATCAGGGAACGTTTATTTAGCTTTGTTACATAGAATTGATAGACCGGTCGGGGGGCTAATTATTTTTGCAAAAACCTCTAAAGCAGCCGCAAGGATGTCTGAATTATTTAGAGAACGATCCATTCAAAAGACCTATTATGCTATTACAGAAGCTGCCCCTACCGAACTGAAAGGACGTTTAACACATTGGCTTACTAAACAATCCGATAAAAACATCGTCAAAGCATCTAATAAGCCTTCAAAAAATGCACAAGAAGCGATTTTAGATTATGAGGTTATAAAAGTGATAAATAATCGTGCTTTAATTCAAGTAAAACCTTTAACGGGGCGTCCCCATCAAATTAGAGTTCAACTTGCAAAAATAGGTTGCCCCATTGTGGGAGATGTTAAATATGGAAAGACAAACTTTATGCCAGACCAATCTATTTTATTGTTTTCCAAGAAATTAGAATTTATTCACCCTGTAAAAAAAGAACCTATCATCATAGAAGCCCCCTTCCCTAAAGGACAAATTTGGGATTTATTCCAATAGTAAAATTTTTTAAATATAATTTTGTATTTTAAACTTTTTAATATAAATTTGTATTTAAAAAATTATGGGATTAATTAATTGCTATGAATGTAATAATAAGGTAAGCAAAACAGCAAAAATCTGTCCAAAATGCGGAGCACCTCTACTAAATGAACAAAAAATAAAGAAAACTTTGGTTATAATTTTTCTAATTTTTGTTTTAGCTTTTGCTTCGTTTTGGCTTATTTTTAAATGGCAGAATTTAAACTATGATTATCAAGGTGATACAAATATATTATCAAATCAAAATAACACGACAGACTCATCCTTAGATAAAAACAGACTCATCCTTAGATAAAAATTTAAACACAATCAATCTAAGAAAAAAAGAAGTTAGAGAAAATTGGTCTAATTATATCAAAGTAGAATTCGCAGAGAATTATTTATATAGAAAAATAGGTGGAATATACAACATTAAAGTAAAAGTTAATAATATATCAGAATTTTTATTTAATAATGTTGCAGTAAATGTTGATTACATAAAAGCCAATGGTGAGCTTTTAAAAACTGAAAGACTGATCTTTCAAAATTTAATGCCAAATAGTTGGATTGTTTTAAAAGCCCCAGATAGCAATCGCGGAACTTCAGTAAGAATCTATATAACTTCTGTTCAGTCAAATGAAATAGATTTAAACTATGGCTTTAATTAAATGTCAAAATTGCGAGTCAATGATTTCTGATAAATCAGACTTCTGTGTTCAATGTGGTCAAAAAAATAATAATAAAATTATGTTATGTTTTGAATGTAATAGCATAATCAATAGCAACCTTCATACATGTCCTGAATGCGGAGCTGAACAAAAAAATAAAACTGTTAACTATTTTAAATCAATAATTTATTTTTTTTCAGTTATAGGATTATTAGGTTTATCAATTCTATTATTTGATTATTATAATTATAAAAAGAATAAAAATTTTGAAAAAATCAATGAACAATTCAATCTACCTTCACCACCAGAAATACGTTTTAGCATAACCAGAAAACCTCAAAATATTAAAAATATTTTAAATTATTGTAATCTAAACGGAGAGAAAAAACAATTGATTAATTCTTGTGATTATAAAAACCCTTTGGTAAGAAATTATGCTTTAAAAATTATAGGCAGAAACCCAGGTATTTTTGATTTAGGTCAAATATGTGATATTTTTGATGAAATTAATACTCAATGGAAATATATAAATGATCCTTTGACTAAAAATTTTGAAAAACAATATGTTGCGAAAGCATCAGAAACAATTAGCAATGGTTTAAATGGTGATTGTGATGATTATGCAGTAACAATTGCCTCACTTATTCTGTCCATTGGTGGAGAAATAAGAATAAGTTACGCTTATGGTCCTGATGATGGACATGCTTTTACAGAAGTTAATATTGGGAATACCGACATTTATCATGTGACAGAGTACATTTCTAAAAGATATACTTTGAGGTATGAGGGCAATATTAACTACAGAACTGATATTTTGGGGAACAAATGGTTAAATTTAGATTGGTTTTCAAAATATCCAGGTGGAAAATATTTTAATTATACATCTGGTACCTGTTTTTATATTTTACAAAATTATTGTGAAAATTTTTAATATATTATAATATGGATTTTATTAAAAAATATTGGGGAATTATAGTTTTTGGATTTGGATTTCTTCTTTTAATGATGGGGTCTGAACTAAGCATTATTTTTTTTATTATTGGTGGACTGAAAATAATTTTGAGTATAGAACTATTAAGAAAAAAAAAATTTTACGGAATTGTTCTTACAATTATTAGTTTTATAATATCTATGGTAGGCATTTTTATGTTTTTTGAATCTGGCTCATCAATTTATTATAACGGTCCTTTTTCTGATCAAATCTATCATCGGCAAAAAGAAAAGCAATTAATAGGGATTTTTATTTCAATACTTGGAGTATTATTCTTTATAATTGGATTATTCTTATCTTTATCGAAAAGTAGAAAAGATTTGGCAATTGAATTAGAAAATGAATTCAAAATTAAAAATCTAGAAGAGTCTCATAAAAAAATAATTTCTGATACCAATTCTAATTCTGATAATATTGAAAAAAAATTAGAAAAACTTCAAGAGATGAAAGCTAAAGGATTGATAACAGATAGTG
>CAZBPK010000045.1:0-39003 GCA_964493765.1 uncultured Bacteroidia bacterium
GTGATGGGGTGGCAAAAGTTGATTTAAAAAATTAATTAATAAATCCTTATTGGATTCAGTCCCAAAAATTCTTTTGAACCCAAAATCAGTTAAAGGATTGATATATTTGTCCTGCAAAGCCATATTGCAAATTTAAGAAAAAAACATCATTTGGCAAAGTTATTTGAAACGAAAAATTTTATTTGTAATGACTTTTTAAGTAAAACTAGTTTAAAGTGAATCAAAAAAATTTTCTTTAAATTCAGTAATTTTTCTAATTATATTTAATGACTCCAATTCTTTCCTTCAACCATTCAAGAGCAATCATAAATAAAGGAATCTTTGAACCTTTCCTGCTCAAATTGCATTATTTATTCATTTTTATCGTAAATTTGTAACGTGGATATTCATCAATTTATTAACAACTTTAAAAAGTTAGAACCTATCCAAAAGTTTCTTGATTCTTCCGAAAAGCATATATATTGTAAGAACCTAATTGGATCCCAATTGAGTTTATTGTTATACCTTAAAAGTCAAAACAAAGATTTTTCAAAACATATTGTAATTTGTTCAGACAAAGAAAGGGCTTTTTATTTATTTGATGAACTAAGAAGGCTCAATGAAACCCAATTTCAATATCATTTACATTATTTTCCTGCAACCTTTAAACGTCCTTATGAAATTGAAGAAATTGATAATGCTAATGTTCTCAGAAGGACAGAAGTTTTAACTCAATTACATTATTTTCAACAAGAAAACTCCTCAGAACCCTTCCTTTTGATTACTTATTCAGAAGCTCTGTTTGATTTAGTGATTCAGTCTAAAGAATTATCTAAAAATAGCCTAAAAATCCGCTCTGGAGAAAAATTAGGAATGAAATTTCTAATTGAAATTTTACATGAATATCATTTTACTTCATCGTTTGAAATTTCTGAGCCCGGTGAATATGCACAAAGAGGTTGCATCATAGACTTTTATTCTTTTGCTTATGCACAACCCATTCGCATTTTATTTGATGGAGATATTATTCAGTCAATTAAATACTTTGATTTGGACTCCCAAATGACTAATCATGAATTGCCTTTTGTTAATTTGATTCCCAATACAGAAAAAATTTCAACTGAAGAAAAAAGAATTAGTATTTTGGAATATTTAGGAGATAAAACGATAGTTTGGTTAGAAGATAAAGAACATTTAATTGCAAGCTTAGACAAACTCTATCAAAAAGCAGAAAATATTTATATTGAAAGTCAAAAAAATTCAGGGGGGGGAAGTCCAATTTCCACACCTGATAAATTATATCTAAAATCAGAAATACTAGAAAATGAAATAAGAAATTATCCTTTGATTTATTTTGGCAAATTCCAACCCAACCATGTAAAATTTATAGATTTTAGTTCACAGCCACAGCCTACTTTTAAAAAGGATTTTCAAATGCTTTCCTCTCATTTAATGAAAAACCAAGAAAATCAAATTACCAATTTTATCTTGGCGGATGATAAACAACTAAAGCGTTTAAAAGATATTTTTCATGAGATTGAACCGAAATTAAAATTTACAGATGTTCATTTTAACTTTTTTGAAGGTTTTGAAATGCCTAATTTGGGTATTAGCGTTTTTACGGATCATCAAATTTTTGACCGTTATTTTAAATATCAACCTCCTTTTAAACCTTTAAAAAATACCACTAATTTATTAAAAGAATTAACCCATTTAAAACCTGGGGATTATGTAACTCACCGAGACTTTGGAATTGCCCAATATGGAGGTTTACATTTGGTAAAATTAGGAGATCATGAAAACGAAATGGTTAAATTGATATTCAAAGGAGGCAGTATAATGTATGAATTTGTAAGTCAATTACATAAGATTTCAAAATATTCAGATAAAGACGGAGCAGTTCCTAGTTTAAGTAAATTGGGTTCAACGGAATGGTTGCAAAAAAAGTCTAAAGTAAAAAAACGTGTTAAAGAATTAGCTTTTGATATTATTCAATTATATGCTAAAAGAAAAGCTTCTAAAGGTTTTGCATTTTGTGCAAATAATTATTTGATGCAAGAATTAGAAGCATCATTTGCCTATGAACCCACTCCAGATCAAGAAAAAGCATTTGAAGATATCAATAAAGACATGGAATCACAAGCCCCAATGGATAGATTAGTTTGTGGTGATGTAGGTTTTGGAAAAACAGAAGTAGCAATACGTGCTGCTTTTAAAGCTGCTTGCAACGGAAAACAAGTTGCTATTTTGGCTCCCACTACAATTTTAACTCTACAACATTATAAAACCTTTGCAGATAGACTAGACAAATTCCCTTTAAAAATTGATTTTTTGAATCGTTTTAAAACTCAAAAAGAAATTAAAGAAACTTTAAAACAGCTCAAAGCTGGTCAGATTGATATTATCATTGGTACTCATCGTTTAATTTCTGATGATGTTGAATTTAAAGATTTAGGCTTACTGATTATTGATGAAGAGCAACGTTTTGGAGTTGCAGCAAAAGAAAAATTGCGTTTAAAAAAGTCTAATGTGGATACCTTAACATTAACAGCAACCCCTATTCCACGTACATTGCAATTTAGTTTAATGGGTGTTCGTGATATGACTATTATTCAAACTCCTCCTCCAAACCGTTTACCAGTGGATACTATTTTACATCGTTTCTCTAAAGAAATTATTAGAGATGCAGTTGCTTATGAAATCTATCGTGGAGGGCAAGTATTCTTTATTCATAATAGAATTGCAGAATTAGATTCTATAGGCTCTATGATTATGGAATTAGTTCCTGAAGCAAGAGTGGTTTGTTTGCATGGGCAAGTCAAGGAAGATTATATGGAAAAGGTAATGTCTGGTTTTATTCGTGGGGAATTTAATGTGTTGGTTTCTACTACTATCGTAGAATCAGGAATTGATATTCCTAACGCTAATACTATCATTATCAATGAAGCTCATAATTATGGATTAAGTGATTTACATCAAATGCGTGGAAGAGTAGGGCGATCTAATAGAAAAGCATTTTGTTATTTATTAGCACCTCCATTATCCGTTTTACCTACAGATGCTATGAAACGCTTACAAGCTATAGAGGAGTTCCATCATCTTGGTGCTGGTTTCCAAATTTCTTTAAAAGATATGGATATTAGAGGTGCAGGCGATCTTTTAGGTAAAGAACAATCGGGTTTTATTAATGAAATTGGATATGATACCTATCATCAAATTTTAGAAGAAGCTATTTATGAACTCAAAGAAGAGCATTTCTCCGACATCTTCCATGAAGACATCATTAAAAATAAAGAAAAGAAACTTTCTGATGTTCAGTTAGATGGTGATGATATTGCTTATATTCCTGAAGATTTTATTCCTAATCCTGCTGAAAGATTAGCTTTTTATAGACGTATTGCTGATTGCAAAAACGAAGAAGAATTACAAGAACTCTCTCGTGAAATGGTAGATAGATTTAGCGTTATTCCTTTACAAACATTGGCTTTATTAGACGCTGTAAGGCTAAGATGGCTTGCCAATTCTTTAGGATTTGAAAAAGTTACTATTAAAAATTTAAAATTGAAAGCATTTTTCCCCTCAAATACTAATTCTCATTATTTTCAAACTCCTGTTTTTCAAGCTATTTTGGATTTTATTCCTCATCAATATGATTTTACCATGAAAAGACAAGACGGTAAAACTTGGTTAGAAAGTAACAATCTAAAAACCTATAAACAAGCTTGGTTTAAAATGTCTGTTTTATGGAAATTTGTAGAAAAAAAACTAGAAAAGTCTCAAGAGTTTAGTCTTCAAGAAGGTTAAATTTTGGTTCTTTTTTGAACGGTTTTAGTTAGGCAATGCAACCTTTTGTTCTTTCTAAAAACAAAAAGCTGTCCATTTAGACAGCTTTTTGTTTTTCTTCAAATTAGAATTGATGTTTAATTGATAAAAAGTTTCACTATAGCGTACCCGTCTTGAGAACTGAGTTTAAGATGATAAACCCCAGAAGATAGATTTTGAACTTCAATTTGAGATTTAAGATTCATTACCTCTCCAATTTCTTGATTATAAACTTTTTGACCAATTGCATTAAACAATTCTAATTGTACATTATTAGTTTGAGTAAAATTAGCAGAAATGGTAAATTGACCATTATTTGGGTTAGGATAAACGGAAAGGTTTTGTAATGATTTCCAATTATCTTTACTTACTTCAGGTTCTTTAACAACATGAACAATTTTATAGCTTGTATCTGAACAAAAACCATTTCCAACAACTAAAGTAATACTGAAAGTACCTTCAGAAGTAAAGGTATGAATAGGGTTCTGAGTGTTGTAAGAACCACCATCATTAATTGACCAAGACCAAGAAGTTGGATTTGGGAAAGAAGCATCAACAAGTTGAGCTGGAACGTTTACATACAGGGTATCTAAACCTCCAATGTTTGCATTTACTTCTGGGAATATTGTTACATCTGTAGTGTCATAAGCAATACAACCGTCTGTTGTTGTAGCCTGAACGATTACTTTTCCTGATTGAGTGATAAGAGCAGAGTTACCAGTTGCACCTGTTGACCATAAATAATTTACTCCTGCTTGAGGATTTTGAATAGATAATACAGTACTTCCACAACTTACAATAGGTTGTCCAATATCAACACCAGCAGCATTAAAGTTTGAGAATACTAATGTATCACTTGCAGTACAACCGCCGGGTCCAGTAACCAATACAGAATAAGAACCGGGTTGTGTTACTGTTATTGAGGGTGAAGTTGCTCCAGTATTCCATAAATAAGTACAATTCGGATTAAACGCATTTAATACTAAAGGATTAGACTGGCATAATGTAACATCAGGACCAAGATTAACGGTTGGTTGGTATAATAAACTCACATTGATAGTGTCTGATGCTGTACAACCGTTTGGAGATGTTACAACAACGGAATAACTTCCAGGTGCTGTAACCACTAACCTTGGTGAAGTAGCGCCATTATTCCACAAGTAACTAGAACCAGACAAATTAGCATTCGCATTTAATTCTATATATCCACCGGCACAAAAACTAGTATCATTACCTAATATAAAGTTAGGTGTAACGAAGTTTAATAATTCAACAGTATCTCTTTTTACACAACCAAATTCATCAGTGATTTGCAAGCTATAGGAACCAGCTTGATTCACTGTAATTGTAGGTGTTGTATCACCTGTACTCCACAAATAGCTTATATTACCTGAAACATTTGAAGTAAAAGTTGCTGTATCACCAGGGCAACGGAATAAATTACTACCCAATTCTAATTGCAATACATTGCCCAATACTTCTATTGTATCTTGAGCTGTAAAACCAAATTGGTCAGTAACTCTTACCAAATAAAAACCAGGGTTAGTAACTTTAATGTTTCTTGTATTTTCATTTGTTGACCATAAATAACCACTCCAGCCAGCACCAGCATCTAAGGTTAAAGTGTCGCCAGAACAAAGCACTAATGGAGAAGCAAGATTTAAAATAGGTCCTTCTTGAATAACTACATCATCAAAAGCAAAGCCTTCTAAGTTAACTGATGCATCAGATGCAAAAGCAAATCTAAATAATACATTGGGTTGACCCGCCAAGCTCGTTAATTTGTTTTTAGCAGAAACCCAGCCATTTGAATTACCAGCCCAACCAATGCTTTGCCCTCCGGGGTTACCAATAATAGAACCATTATTATACCAATTCATTGGGTCTCCAAGATTTCCAACTCTTTGCCATGTTGTTCCACCATTAATTGAGGACTGTAATACTACACCGTCCCAGTTGTTTTCTGTTACATAATTAATTTTTAGGCTTATAACGGGATTTTGCAAAGTTGAGAAATTAAAACAAGGTCCTAGAACAAAAGAGTTTTCACTGGAAGCATAGGCAGAACCCGTTAAACCACCATTTACCCAACATTTTGTTCCTGATGAAGCGGTATTGATAGTAGGTTTAGCGGGAGTTCCATAAGCCCAAGTATTATTAGTTCCTCCAGATACCCAACCTCCTTGTCCTAATTCAAAATCTTGTACATAAGGATAACTTACAATAGTAGGTTTGGATTCAACCAATTGAGAGGAGAGAGTATCATTAGTTCTATCACCATCATTGGATAAGTCAGTAAAAGGGCGAATATCGTAAGTTTGAGGTGCAGATAAATTAGCTAGGGTTGAAAATGTATAGGCTTTTGTTTGCCCTGGATTTACAAAGAATGAGCCTACATTCTCAATAAATGGTACACCATTTAAAAGATAACCTACATTAAAACCTGTTTGAGTTACTGTACCAATATTTCTTATTAAAACCGTGATAGCTTCATTCCCTAATCCACAACCACTAGTAGGAGATGACATTGAAACCATTTGTATATCATTAGGACTTGGTATTCTTATTCTTACGTTATCTAAGCCAATATCGGTGACCCCAAAGTCACTTCTAGCTTCAAATCTTAATACACAAGTTGGTGAAGTGGAGCTTCCTAAAGGAATATTTTCAAATCTTTGCCAAGTAGATGCAGTATTATATGTACCAATTACAGTTGGGAAAGTTGCTCCACCATCTGTAGATAATCGAATGGTTAAATTATCAGAACCTGAAGTATTGATATAATCAAAATTTAAAAGTTTATTTCCCACTGGAGAAAAATTTAAGTATAAATCTAATCTACCTCTATTGTTAGAACTTGTGAAATAAGAGTGAAATCTTGCAGAAAATTGAGAAGAACCTCCTGAAGCATTAGAGCCTGTTGGAGAGTAGGCCCCAAGGTTTGGGGAAGTCCAATTTGCTGAAGCTCCGTCATCACTTCTTCTCCAAGAACTATCCGAAAAAGAAGGAGTATTTACCCAAAATACAGAAGGTAAATCACGAACTGATGCTCCATCAATCCATGTACCTTCAAATCCTTCAAAAAAAGGTATATTTGCATAGGGATCAACGATTTGTCTAGCACCTGGAGGATTTCCATTGGTAGGTATCCTAGGAGTTCCATCTACAACCACATTTACCAATTGAGCATCTATAAAATTGTTTGGAGTTGCACTTGCAGAAACATCATAAACTAACCAAAAATTAGCTTGTCCTGGGCTTAGTGTAATATTATCATTGAATGAAATGACACCAGAAGGACTATTAATAGTCGTTCCTACTTGTTGGGCGGTAGAAAAAGTAGTTGAACCCCCTGTATAATATAACTTTGCAGTTAAAACATCTGTTGTAGGATTGGTGGTTCCTGTCATATTCAAATTGAATTGAGTTGCATTCAATGGATTTAAACCACCCGTTGTATGAATTTTAAAATTTAAAATTTGAGCATTAGTTGTTCCAATGAATACAGGTAAAGTAGATGGATGGTTTACTGATAAAGAATCATAAGCCATTGGAATTGGGTTTGTAAATAAAAATTGTATTTGTGGTTTATAAGTTGTACTTGATGTTGTACTTAAAGGACAGGTGTTATTTCCATCTTGTCTTATGAAATGCATTAAATTGGTTGCATTATAGGTCCTTACTACACCTGAACTTGACCAAGGAGATACTGGAGAAAAACATACATCAACTAATAAATTTTGACCCGTGTAGGTGAAGGGTGTTGATAAAGTTAACATATGAAACCCACCAGGGACTGGCGAATAAGAAGCATTAAAATATACAGTAGTCAAACCAGTGCCGTCATAGACCGCTGTACTATTGGAAGTAGTATTTTTTAATTTAATAGTATAACTATTTAAGGGTACGTTTGGGGGAGATACGATATAAAAACCTAATTGTGTAATATCCTGCCCTCCACTTACACCTGCTGAAGAAAACTCGGATTGAGTGTAAATAAATTGGGTATGTAAACTTTCATAAAAAATATTAATTGGACCAGCAGCTGTGGTTCCGTGAGACTGAGTTCCTCCAGATGCCCCCAACTGTACTAACTGTCCTTTAACATTCGTGTTTATAAATTGATAAGCAAGTAAACACAAAAATAGTAAAGTTTTATTTGTCATACGATTTTTGATTGTCAATTTGAACATTTTATTATTTTAATCGACAAATATAACTTACTTTTCAAAAATATACAACAAAATTTTTATACTTTTTTATTTCTTGTTTCTTTTTCAGGTTACTTTTAAAAAACTTTCCATTTGTTGAATTTTTTTTCTTTTCATTTTGATTTTGAATTGTTTATTCTATTATATTTACGGCAAAATTGCTGCTATGCATAAAATATTAATTATTGTTTGTTTTTTTTTATTCTCTTTCAGTAAGGCTCAAATTGGAATTGGTACAACAACTCCGAATCCTTCCTCAGTATTAGATATTTCCTCCAATAATAAAGGACTTTTAATACCTAGAATGACAGAAACTGAAAAAAACTCCATTTCTTCGCCTGCAAATGGTCTTTTAATTTACCAAACTGATGGTGTTACTGGATTCTATTATTATGATGGTTCTATTTGGAAAATTATTGATGGAAGTGGTGATAATTTAGGCAATCATCTAGCTACGCAAAACATTCAGTTAAATGGTAACTGGCTTTCTGGAGATGGTGATAACGAAGGTATTTATGTAAACAATTTAGGTCAAGTTGGGGTTGGTACGAATAACCCTAGTTTACCTTTCCATATCCTTAATATGACCACAGGAAGTTTGACTTCCAATATAAGTTCTGCACGTATTGATAGAAGAACTACTTCTGGCTCACCCGGAATTGGTTTTTCTACAAGCCTAGTATTTGGGTTGGATAATTCTGCTGCTTCATTGGTTGATGCTAGTTCCATTCAATCTACATGGACTAACGCTGCATCAGGAAATGAGTTCGGAGAAATGAGTTTCCTTGTTAAAACTAGCTCAGGCTTACAAACAAGAGCAAAAGTTCATTCTAATGGAGTGGCTTTAGGTCCTAATGCTGGGTCAGTTTTTATGAATGCGGTTACCATTGTAGCCCCTGCAACAGGTTCACCTATGCTTTCAAGTTTCGATTTAGTAAATGTTCCTTATCTTAAAGTAAATAAAGGAGGTAACCCCAATTCCATAGCTGCTGCAAATTCAAATTTTACAGGATATGCTTTAAATAGTTTTGATGGTTCTGTTAACATTTCTGCAACTAATCCTTCTAATTCCATTAATAATGCAACAACCCTATATATTAATGGTGCACCGACAGGAACAGGAAATATGACTATTATTAATCGTTACGGACTATGGTCAACTGCTGGGATTAGAACTGATGGGAATTCATTGATTTCTAATGGCTCTGAGTTAAGATTTGGTGAACCAGGAGGTAATGAATACACAGCATTTAAAGCAGGCGTTCAGTCTGCAAATATAACTTATACCTTACCTACCACTTCTCCCATCGCTGGTCAAGTGTTAACTGCCAGTGCCTCACCAACTGATTTAATTTGGCAATCTATTAATCAGGAGAATACCACTGCTTCTAATGGATTATATTTATCTGGAAGTGATGTTCGTTTAGGGGGTAATTTAATTGAAAATACCACTATTAACAATAATACTTTTGCATTAAACATTGCAGGCTCAACTAATACAACGACTTTTGCACCCAATGGAAAAGTGGGAATTGGTTTTTCTACTCCTAATTATCTTTTTCAAGTAAATGATGCAAATAATATAGAATCCAACTTTCAATTAACTGCAGGTACAGCAACAGGAACAGCTTTTACTGATGGATTAATTATAGCTACCAATTCTACGAATAGCTATATTGTTAATAGAGAAAATACACCTTTATTTTTAGGATCTAATTCAATTAATAGTGTTGCAATCATAGATGGTAAGGTTGGAATTACAAATACCAATCCTGTTACCAATGTTCATCTAGGAGCAATACCTGCAGGCGGAGAATTAGCTGGAACCAATGAAATACCTTTAGCACAAGCATCACAAGTTTTGGTAACATCAAAAAATCACAATGGAGGAACAACCCCTTCAGGCCCCGAAACTGTTTTTATGCTTCACCGAGCAGGAGTCCCTTTTCAGAGTTTTTCTCAAATGGCAGCTTTTAGAATGAAAAGATATTCTAGTCTTTCTAATGCCTCTTTTACTCAACTAGATATATCATTAACAAACGGAATCAATGATGGCGTTTTAACTGATGTTATGACATTAAGAGCTAATGGAAATGTAGGTATCGGGAATATTAGCCCTAATGCTCCTTTGCAGTTTTCAAATACTATAACCAATAGAAAAATTGTATTATTTGAAGCTGCAAATAATGACCATGAGTTTTCAGGGCTAGGAATAAATTCTGGTTTATTACGTTATCAAGTACCTTCAACGTTAAATGAACACGCTTTTTATGCAGCGATTAATCCCACTTCAAGTCAAGTATTGTTTAGGATTTTAGGTAATGGAAGAGTGAGAGTTCCTCAAACTTCTATCTTAGACTTTGATAATGGAATTGGTAATAGAAGACTGGTTCTTTATGAAGCAGCTAACAATGATCATCAATTTAATGGAATGGGTATTAATGCAGGAGTATTAAGATTTCAAGCTGCCTCTACCACCAATGACCACGTGTTTTATGCAGCTACAAGTGCAACCAATAGTAATGAAATCATGAGAATAAAAGGATCTGGAAACGTAGAGTTAACAGGTCAAATCAAAATTTCGGGAGGTTCACCGGGTTTGAATAAAGTTTTAACTTCTGACGCTAGTGGTTTGGGTTCTTGGCAAACTATGGCTTCTTTAGATGCAACAACAGCCTCTAATGGTTTAACTAAGTCTGGTGTAGATATACAACTTGGTGGAACTTTGAGTAATAATACTTCCATTTTCTCTGGTGGAAACAGTTTTTCTTTTTTGGGTAACTCTTCAACCACAAGTAACTATAATATTTCAAACAGTTCCAATGTAACTGGATCTAATGCATTAGTCGTTTCCCATACAGGAACTGCTCAAGGAGCAACTTCAATTATTGTTCAAAATACAAACACTAACTCAAACAACTCAATATCAAATTTTGGAATTAATATCTCAACTACAGGAGTTTTAACAGGTCTTTTCACTTCTAATTATGGATTAAATGCAAATGCAAATAGAGCAAAATTTAACTATGCTGTTTATGGTGCAGCAACAGAAAATTCTGGTGATTTGAATGCTGGTATTTCTGGCCTTGCATATATTGGACCCTCTGGATCTGTTGGAGTTATAGCTCAAATTACTAATACAAGTTCATTCTACAATCCTGGAGGCAATCATGCAATTTATGCTGATGCTCAAAATGTTGGTAATGCTGGTGTATTTTTAAATGGGCGCGTAGGCATAGGAACTACCAGTCCAGGAGCTATTTTTCATGTTTTTACTAACGACACCGCTGTTTCTCATTTGAAAGGAGGTAATGGATTTATTCATCTTGCAACAGGACAATATGCAAATTTAATTCTTTCTAGAAGCTGGGATAATCTAAATCCAAGAGATTTACATTTAGGAGGAACTTCTAATTTGGAAAGTGGTATTGTAATCAAAGCCTCTACTGGTAGAGTGGGCATCGGAACCAATGAGCCCGGAGATAATCAATTACAAGTAAAAAGAAATAATAGCTATTTCGGTCCTAATTATTCTAGTATATTGGGTTACAGATTTGGAGGAGGGGTTGCTGGTAATGGTGGAACTGGCTGGTCAGAAAGTACTATTGATGCAGCGGTTAAGGGTTCTTCATTTTATGGTAATAACTATACTGCTGCCGTCGCTGGTTTTAATTATTTAGATTATAACAATAGTACTGGTATTCTTTCTGCTGATTACGGTGGCAATTACGCCGCTAAGTTAACTTTTAGAGATGGGGCTGGGAATATTTTTGCGGGTCACTTTACTGGTAATGTTACAGTAACGGGTACTTTAGCCAAGGGTGGAGGTACTTTCAAAATTGACCATCCCCTTGACCCCGAAAACAAATATCTTTATCATAGTTTCGTAGAATCGCCTGATATGATGAATATCTATAACGGAAATATAACCACTGACCAAAATGGCTTTGCTATTGTTACCTTACCAGATTATTTCACAGCTCTAAATAAAGATTTTAGATATCAACTCACTGTAGTTTCTAACGATTTTGCTCAAGCAATTATCTCTGAAAAAATTCAGAATAACCAATTTAAAATTCGTACCGATAAACCCAATATTGAAGTAAGTTGGCAAGTAACTGGTATTAGAAAAGACCCTTGGGCTAATCAAAACCGAGTAACACCTGAGGTAGATAAAGAACCAGAATTTAAAGGTAAATATTTACATCCTGAAGCTTATGGAAAACCCAATCAAATGGGAATTTATAATTCTCATACAGAATTAGCTCCTAAAAAATAGATTTTTTCTACAATAAGTTGAAAGTTTTATACCATTAAGGGGAAATGAACTTAGTTGTTCGCTTCCCCTTCTATGTTTTCGTAGAGCCATTTTGATTTATATCTTATGAAATTGAAAATATTTACAGTAATTTTGCAGAATGCAAGATAAGATTTTTGATTTTGTAGTTATTGGAGGAGGAGCTGTGGGTTTATCAACCGCTTATAAATTAATGCTCCAATTTCCTGATTCTCAAATTTTGGTTTTAGAAAAGGAAACTCAAGTTGCTGCTCACCAAACGGGGCATAATTCTGGAGTTATTCATTCTGGGCTTTATTATAAACCGGGATCAAAAAAAGCTTTAAATTGTTTTAATGGACGTGAACAATTGGTCTTATTTGCTCAAGAAAATAACATAAAACATGAAGTTTGTGGAAAAATTGTTGCAGCAGCAACTGAAGATGAATTACCCCGTTTGGAAAAAATTTATCAAACCGGTTTACAAAATGGTTTAACACAAATCAAAATGATTGACGGAAAAACTGCAAAAGAAATTGAACCATTTTGTAATACCATTCAGTCTATTTGGGTACCCTATACAGGAATTATTGATTTCCCCGGGGTTTGCAGAAAACTCGCTGAATTGCTTCAAAATAACAAAAATCAAGTTCTTTTTAATCAAAAGATTACTAAAATTCAAAAAAATTCTGACCAAACTTATACTCTAGTAACCAATCAATCTAAGTTTAAAACAAAATATTTTATTGCTTGCGCAGGATTACATTCTGATAGAATTGCAAAATTAGAAGGATTGAATTTAAAAATGAGAATTGTAGGTTTTAGAGGTGATTATTATGATTTAACTCATGAAGCTGAACATAAAGTAAAAAGTTTGATATACCCAGTTCCCAATCCTCAGTTTCCATTTCTTGGGGTTCATTTCACAAGAATGGCTCTTGGTGGAATTGAATGTGGTCCAAACGCTGTTTTTACTTTTAAACGCGAAGGTTATGGAAAAACCGATTTTAGTTTTAAAGATACTTTTGAAGCTTTGACTTATAAAGGAACCTTAAAATTTATGGCAAAACATTGGCGTTTTGGATTAGAGGAATATCGAAGAGCATTTTCAAAATCGTTATTTTTAAAACAGCTACAAAGGTTATTGCCGGATTTAAAGCTATCAGATTTAAAGCCAGGTCGTTCTGGTGTGAGAGCCATGGCTTTAGACGCTAATGGAAACATGATTGATGACTTTGCTTATGAAGTAACAGAAGGTTCTATTCATGTGTTAAATGCACCCAGTCCTGCTGCTACAGCATGTTTAGCAATTGCTGATGATATTGTTCAATTGGCTAAAAATTCTTGGAATATTTAGGTTTTTATTCCTCCATAAATTTCGCCATCAAAGAATGAAAATGATGAACGCCTTTTTCCATTTTAGGAGAAAATCTGCCACGTTTATATAACTCAGATTTTATACCTTTTTGAACATTTTCAACAATTTGTTGGTCTTCCCTTTCCACTTTATCTAAATCTCCACCCGCACCTATACCCAATTTACTTCTATCCCAAACATAAATAACATAAGATACTTTGGTTAGGTCTAAATCAATGGGCTTAACAATGTTCATAGAAATTCCCCAAGGGTAGAAATTGAGCATCAAATTAGGAAAAAGCCAAAAATAATATGCAGCTATAGATTTTCCATAATCAGGAGAATTAGAAGGAATATCAAAAATATAATCACCTCCACTACTATAACCAATTTGCAAGTTACACCATTTAAAAATCAAAGTTTCATAATTCTTTCCATCAAGCATTTTATTGAGTTCAGGATGAACAAAAGGGATATGGAAACCTTCAAGGTAATTATCACAATACAACATCCAATTCGCTTTAATAAGATAATCTCTACATAAGGTTGGTTCTAAAACTAAACGATCAAAGGGCAAAAAAAATAACCGTTCTTCTAGAGGTTGTATAAGTTCATCAAAATTAATTACTTCGTTTAGAGTTGTAAATAAAAAGTTTTTCCACTGTTTTATAGGTAACTTAGGTAAATTATCCTTTTCAGAAGGAAAATTTTTCATACCTTCGCATTTTGGCATAGATAAAAACTTACCATCTAATTGAAAACGTTTTCCATGATAAGAACATTGAATGGTTTTACATTTTTGTGAATTGGAAACCAGTAAGTTACCTCGATGGGTACAAACATTTGAAAGACAGTGAATTTTACTGTCCTCTGATTTAGTAAGTAGTAATGGTTCTTCAAGAAAATGATCAACTAATACAAATGGATGAACTGTGTTTTCTAATTTTACAATTTCTGTGTCTCCAACCCAATGCCAAGTCTTAGCAAATACTTTTTCTTTAATTTTTTCAAAAATTTCTCTGCTTCTATAAAAAAAAGAAGGTAAAGTAGAAGCATTCGTAATGTCGGAATCAATTTCAAATGAATGATGTTGCATAATTTTTTACATCTTTTGCAAATATATAAAAATTTTTGCTGTCAAAGGATTTGTCTTAAAACCCCAAAATTAAATAAATAAAAATGGTTGCATATTACTGCAACCTTAAATTAAGTGATATAAAAATTTATTAAATCATTTTGCTTGCCATTCTTTTCCTTTCGTTTTCGTCCAAATAAATTTTACGAATACGAATTGATTGAGGAGTAACTTCAACATATTCATCTTTTTCAATATACTCTAAGCATTCTTCTAAAGACATTTTTTTAGCTGGAGTTAAAATAATAGATTCATCACTTCCAGAAGCTCTAAAATTAGTTAATTGTTTAGACTTTTGAACATTAACCACTAAATCACCTTGTTTATTACTTTCACCAATAACTTGACCACCGTAAACATCAACGTTAGGTTCAACAAAAAATATACCTCTATCTTGTAATTTGAATAAAGCATAAGGAACCACAGGACCTGTGCCCATGGAAATTAAAACACCATTAATTCTGCCTGTAATTTCTCCTTTTAGGGGTTGATATTCTAAAAATCTATGGGAAATTACAGCTTCACCTTGAGAAGCTGTTAACATTTGGGTTCTTAAACCAATGAGTCCACGAGAGGGAATTACAAATTCTAAATGTTGTAAATCTCCTTTCGGTTCCATAACTCTTAGTTCACCTTTTCTTATAGCAGCAAGTTCTATAATTTTACCAGCAAATTCTTCGGGTACATCAACTACTAAAATTTCAACAGGCTCGCAGGTAACTCCATCAATTTCTTTCAAAATAACACGAGGTTGACCCACTTGGAGTTCATATCCTTCACGCCTCATAGTTTCAATTAATACAGACAAATGCAATACACCTCTTCCATATACTAAAAAGCTATCCGGAGAATCTGTTTCTATGATTTTTAAAGCTAAATTTTTTTCTGTTTCTTTAATTAATCTATCTCTTAAATGACGAGAGGTTACAAATTTACCTTCTTTACCAAAGAAAGGTGAATTATTAATGGTAAAATACATAGAAATAGTAGGTTCATCAATAGCAATTGGAGGTAATGCCTCTTGAGTTTCAAAATCGGAAATAGTATCACCAATTTCAAAAGAGTCTAACCCAACAATACCGCAAATTTCACCATTATCAACAGAAGGGACTGTTAATTTTCCAAATCCTTCAAAAACAAAAAGCTCTTTAATTTTTTGTTTTGACGTAGAACCATCTCTTTTAATTACTGCAACTGTTTGACCAGTCTCTAATTTTCCTCTAAAAACCCTACCTATGGCTATTCTTCCTACATAATTAGAATAATCTAAAGCGGTAATTTGTAATTGTGCGGGTCCAGGATTTTCTGCCGGAGGTTGAAAAGAAGTTAAAATTGAATCTAATAGAAAATCAATATTATCTGTTTTATTATTGGGTGAATCTGAGAACCAACCCTGTTTGCCAGAACCGTAGACCGTTACAAAATCTAATTGTTCTTCATTTGCATCTAAAGCAAATAATAAGTCAATTACTTGGTCTTGAACTTCAGAAGGTCTGCAATTAGGTTTATCAACTTTATTGATAACCAAAATGATTTTTAAATTGAGTTGTAAAGCTTTTTGAAGCACGAAACGAGTTTGAGGCATAGGACCTTCAAAAGCATCTACCAATAAAAGTACGCCATCAGCCATTCTAAGAACTCTTTCTACTTCTCCACCAAAGTCAGCGTGACCAGGAGTATCTAATATATTGATTTTTATTCCTTTATAGTTAATGGAAACATTTTTTGCTGTTATGGTAATTCCTCTTTCTCTTTCTAAATCCCCACTATCCATTACCAACTCACCCATTTCTTGATGTTCTTTGAACAATTTGCCAACTTGTAACATTTTATCTACTAAAGTAGTTTTTCCATGGTCAACATGGGCAATAATAGCAATGTTTCTTATATTTTGCATTTTTGAATTTTGCCGCAAAATTACGAAAAGTTTCTTTAGTCTTAAATTTTTTTTCTATAAAACTTTTTATTAAATTTTTAAATAAACAATTTTTTATTAAATTTTTTTTAATGTAATATCAATTTTTAATTTTTGTATTCAGACTTTTATCATAATTGCATCTAAATACTTATTTTATGAAAGTTGATTTAAAATTATTCACTTGTTTTTTGTTTTAATTGCTAAGCTTATTTTTTCTATTTGACCTAACAAAGTATTACCTTTAAACGTTGCTATGAACCTAAAAATTATAAAAAAGTACTTTGTAACTTAAAAGAAAAGAAAATCTAAAAAAATGGAAACATAATTATTTTGGCATTGTAATAGAATATACATTAAAAATTAAAAATAACTATTTTTTTTAAGTTTTTTTACGTAAGTATTAAAAATTACATTAATATTGCAAGTAAATGAAACTACTTAAAAAAGGAGATTGTATTGGTTTAGCTGCAACTGCAAGGTTCATTGAATCTAATCAATTATCTTTGTTTGTTAAGTGGTTAGAAAGCAAAGAATTAAAAGTAAAATTTGCTGATAATTTATTAGAAAAATTTCATCAATTTGCAGGAAATGATGAATTTAGAGCTCAAAATTTTCAAAAACTTATTGATGATGAAGAAATAAGTGCCATTTGGATTGTAAGAGGAGGATATGGTACTACACGCATATTAGAGTATTTGGATTGGTCTAAATTGATACAAAATCCAAAATGGATTATTGGTTTTTCGGATATTACATTAATTCATTTGCAATTAGTTTCATTAGGCTTATTTAGCATTCATGGAGATATGCCTTCAAGATTTGGCAAAGTAAATTTGCAAAATTTTGATTCAGTACTTAATATATTGCTTCACGGAGAAGTAAATTTTTCTACTCATTGTTACGAATCTTTTGATTTTGAAATCTGTGGTAAAATTATTGGAGGTAATTTATCTTTATTAGCTCATTCCATTGGAAACACTAATATTCAATTAGGCAATGATTATCTGCTTTTTTTAGAGGATTTAGAAGAATACCTTTATCATATAGACAGAATGGCATATCAGCTAAGACATAATGGAATTTTTCAAAAGTCAAAAGCTGTACTTTTAGGTAGTTTTACAGATTTAAAAGATAATGATATTCCTTTTGGATTGAGTGTAAATGAAATTTTCAAAAATGTTACCAATAAACCAGTATTTACCCAATTACCCTTTGGACATGCAGACACCAATTTAGCATTCATTCACGGATATGAAATAGATATTGTACAAAAAAATCATATACTTCAAATTAATCAATCTTTAAAACTATGAAAAATTCCTTAATTTTTATCTTCTTGCTATTGTATTCATTCTTAAATGCTCAGAACTTTACAACCCGTAATGTAATTAATCAAATTCAAGTAGAACTTTCTAAGCTCAATTATAAAGATTATCAATATTATCAAGTATTAAAAAAACTATGTTATATAAGCCCAGAAGAGGCACAAAAAATATTAGATAAAATTAATGAATCAGAATTAGAAAACGAGGCTTTATTTTATTACAAAAAAACCAGGGTAATCAACCAATTGAATTTGTCAAACTTTGATAAGGCTTTAATATATGCTCATGAAATCAAAGAAATGGCGGAAATAAGCAATGATCATTATAAAAAAAGCATATCATATATATGGTTATCAGAATGCTATACACTCAAATTTCATTTTAAAGACGCCAAGCTTTATGCATTAAAAACAACCAATTTAAACCAAAACGGAAAAGATCAATATCTTTATTTAAGAAGTATAGTTCAGCTTGCAAAAATTAATTATTTTGAAAAAAATTTTGCTGAAGCAATGGAGGCTTGCAATAAAGCTTTAAAAATTTTAGAATTAATTTCAGATAGTTACGAAACTTCTAAGATATACACCGTTTTGTCTAATATTCAAAAAGATATAGGAAACTATGATTTAGCAATTTTTTATTTTAATAAAGCTATTCAAATAGATGAACAAACCAACAACTATATTTCGTTATCCAAAAATTTAGGATTTTTAGCTCTTTTATATTACCAAATAGAGGATTACTATAAAGCTTTAGACATTAATAAAAAAGGAATTGAAATAGCCCAAGTAGTCAATAGCAAATTTTCAATTGTCAATAAATTAATTATACATGGTAATTGCCTATTAAGAATTGGTAAATACGATGAAGCAATTCAGTATTATAAAGACGGAGAAATAATTGCAAAATCTATTCATTTCAAATCAGGATTTGTTTGGTGCAGTATTGGTATGATTGAATATAACATCAAAATTAAATCCTATCAAAATGCAAAAAATATCATAAAATCCATTGAATACCAAGTAGATAGTATTAATCAGTCTGAAATGTTTATTCCTTATTACAAACATTGTGCAAATGTTTATGCAAATTTATCTGATTATAAAAAAGCTTATGAATATTTCCAAAAGTTTTATAATTTAATAGAAACCGATTTAAAACAAAATAATAAAAATCGTATTACACAAATGGGGGTTATTTTCCAAACGGAAATGCAAAAAAAGGAAAATGAATTTATGAAACAACAAAATGAAGTAATCAATAACCAAAATCAACTACAAAAAGTTATTATTTTCTTGATTTTCTTTTTACTTTTAATTTCATTGGTTTTTATTGGCTATTTATATAAACAAAGAAATTTGTTAAATGAATTAAATTTCGAGCTACACAAAAAAAATGATGAAATCACTGCTCATCAAGAAGAATTAATTACCCAAACTGAATTAGTAAAAAAACAAAAAGAGGAATTAGAAGCTATTGATAAATATAAAAGCCAGCTTTTTGCTGTAATTACTCATGACCTAAAAACTCCAATTGCCAATTTACAAATGCTTTTATCTATATTAGAAAAAAAGCAATTATCTAAAGAAGACATAAACTCTTACATTCAAGAAATCAAAAACGAAGTGGATAATTCTTACGAATTACTACAAAATTTTATTTTATGGACAAAATCACGTCTTATTAATTTTGAACCCAAATTCAAAGTTTTTTTTATAAATAACTTAATTCAAAAAAATTTAATATTTTTTGAAAACAACCTTTCAAGGAAAAATATTCATATAGATTATGAAGTAGATGAAGAGATATTAGTTTGGGCTGATGAGCAACTTTTAAGTCATGTCATTTACAACATATTATCTAATGCCATCAAATTTTCCCCTCCTAATAACACCATTAAAATTTACGGCTCAAGCGTAAATAAAGATATTGTAATAAATATAGAAAATTTTGGTAAACCTATACCACCTGAGACTATCCAACAAATATTCCAAATTAATTCTACACCAGAACAAGGCACTTCTAAGGAAATTGGCACAGGAATAGGGTTGTATTTATCATCGGAATTTATGAAAAAAATGAATGGAAAGATTACTTGCCATTCTGATGAAAAATCAACTATTTTTTCAGTGTATATTCCAATGGCTGATGATTAAATGGTCATTTTGGGCGTGTCCCTTGCTTCGCTACGGGTCGGGCTGCTTCGGGTTCCACTTCGTTTCAGCAATCCTTTTTCTGCTTCGGCTAACTCAGCATCAAAAGGCAGTGCCACTTCGTGCCCTTCGCATCCCTCACGCTTATTGAGCACTTTGTGCTCTTCCTTATTTTTTTTCTAAATTATTTACATTTCCCACAAATCTCCCCAAAGTCTCATTCCACCATCAACATAAATAGTCTCTCCGGTGATATATGAACCCATAGGAGAAGCCAAAAATAATACGGGATATGCCACTTCTTCACAGGTTCCTGTTCTTTTCAGTGGAATATTTGCATTGATATTATTTAATAATTGGGGCGGGTATTGGTCTAATCCAGAGGAATTAATAATTCCCGGAGCAATAGCATTTACACGAATTTGAAAACGAGACCATTCCACTGCTAAAGATTTGGTTAAATTATCTACACCTGCTCTTGCTGCTCCTGTATGGCTCATTCCGGGGAAACCTCTGTATATATTAGCAATTATGTTGATGATATTTCCTGAATTTTGTTTTTGAAATGCATACAAAAATGCTGCCCTGGATACATAAAATGTTCCATTCAAATTATTATTAATTACTGCATTCCAACCATTTACACTTATATTTTCAGCCGCTGAAGGAAATTGACCTCCTGCATTATTCACCAAAACATCTAATTTTCCATATTCATTCACAATGGATTTAATAACTTCCTCAACTTGTTCAGTTTGGCGAATATCCAAAATCATACCTTTACAATTAGAACCCAACTGTTCAACAGCTTTTTCAATTTTTTCCCATTTTCTTGAAGCTATGATAACTTTTGCGCCATAATTTATAAATTGTTGTGCAATAGAAAAACCTATACCGCTACCACCACCTGTAACTAAAACTACTTGATCTTTAAATAAATCTTGCTGAAACATGTTGCAAATATAAAACTTTTTTTACAAAATAGTTTTAAGACGTAAAAATTTATTAGTTGGCTTACTCAAACTTTATTGTAATTTTGCAATTTCAAGTTATGTTAGGTTTTTGTAAATACATTTTTGTAACCGGTGGGGTTACATCTTCTTTAGGCAAAGGAATTGTTTCTGCTTCTTTAGCAAAATTATTACAAGCAAGAGGTTACTCTGTAACTATCCAAAAATTAGACCCTTACATTAATATAGATCCTGGTACATTAAACCCTTATGAACATGGTGAAGTATTTGTTACAGAAGATGGTGCTGAAACCGATTTAGATTTAGGACATTATGAAAGATTTTTGAATGTGCCTACTTCTCAAGCCAATAACGTAACTACAGGCAGAATTTATGAAACAGTTATTCGTAAAGAAAGAAAAGGTGAATATGGCGGTAAAACTGTTCAAGTGATTCCTCATATTACAGATGAAATTAAAAGGAGAATTAAAATTCTCGGTGAAGCTGGAAAATACCATGTTGTGATAACAGAAATTGGTGGTACAGTTGGGGATATAGAATCTTTGCCTTATGTAGAAGCTGTTCGTCAATTAAAGTATGAACTTGGAGAAAACAATTCTATTGTTGTTCATTTAACTTTAGTGCCTTATTTAGCTTCTGCAGGTGAACTAAAAACCAAACCCACTCAACATTCTGTGAAAATGTTATTAGAATCAGGGGTTCAACCTGATATTTTGGTTTGTAGAACTAGTCATAAATTACCCCAAGAAGTTCGTGCAAAAATTGCTCAATTTTGTAATTTAAAAGTTTCTGCGGTTATTGAATCTCGTGATGCTGAAACCATTTATGATGTTCCCCTTTTAATGAAAAAAGAACAATTAGATGTTGTTACCTTAGAAAAACTCAATTTGCCTTTCGGTTCTGAACCTAATTTAACAGAATGGAAATCTTTTTTACATAAACTCAAGAATCCTATAGAAGAAATAAAAATTGGTTTAGTGGGTAAGTATGTGGAATTAAAAGACGCTTATAAATCCATTAACGAAGCTTTAATTCATGCAGGTGCCTTCCATGAATGCAAAGTAAACATTGTAGATATACATTCTGAAGATTTGAACGATGAAAATATTGAAAGGGTTCTTTCAGAAGTTCAGGGAATATTAGTTGCACCCGGTTTTGGTCAAAGAGGAATTGAAGGAAAAATAAAAGCTGTACAATATGCTCGTGAACATAAAATTCCTTTTCTGGGAATTTGCTTAGGAATGCAGATGGCTACTATTGAATTTGCTAGAAATGTTTTAGGGTTCAAAGAAGCTAATAGTACTGAATTTGACAAACAAAGTCCTTATCCCGTGATTGATATGATGGAATCTCAAAAAGCTGTTACTCAATTAGGTGGAACGATGCGTTTAGGGGCTTATCCCTGTAAAATTTTACCCAATACCAAGGCTTTTGAACTCTATCAATCGGAATTAATTTCCGAAAGACATAGACATCGTTACGAATTTAATAATCAATTTAAAGAAAATTTTGAAGAGAAAGGTATAGTTTTTTCTGGGATTAATCCAGACACCCAGTTGGTAGAAATTCTAGAATATCCAGAAAATCCTTTTTTTGTAGGTGTTCAATTTCATCCTGAATATAAAAGTACAGTAGAAAATCCACATCCATTATTTATGGGTTTTGTGAAAGCTGTTATGGAATATAATCATCAATAAACGAATTACAAATCTTTGATTTTTTAGTATGCGTGAGGGATGTGAAGGGTTTAGCACTGCCTTTTTTTGCTTTTTTTCAAAAGTAAAAAAAGGATTGCCGAAGCGAACAGCGAAGCCCGTAACAGCCCGACCCGAAGCGTAGCGAAGGGGCACGCCCTTATTTTTACTTTTTTAACTTTTTTTGCTTAACAATTCATAATACAAATTAGACATATCCTTTACAAGTCTTTGGTAACCAAATTTTTCAAATGCAAATTTTTTACCGTATTCACCCATAGAATTTCTTAAATTTGGGTTTTCTAAAAGAGTTAAAAGGGATTTTGCAAAGGGTTCTGGTTCATTAGAAGGAGTTAAAAAACCCGCTTTCTCATGATGAACAACATCAGCAACCCCACCTACATTAGTAGTAACTATTGGATTACCAGCTGCTTGTGCTTCAACTAAACTAACAGGAGTACCTTCATTTAAGGAGGTCAAAGCAATAATATCCAAACCTGCGTTAGCATAATCAATTTCTTTTATCCAAGAGGTAAAATTTACAAGTGAAGGCGATTCACCTTGGTCTTGTTTAGAAAAAGGCAAATTCAATTGTTTACACAAATCTTCAGTTTTTTGACGCAATTCCCCATCTCCAATGATAAAAGCCATAAAGGGAATTGAAGTTTGTTTTCTTAATAAATCAATGGATTTTAAAAATAATTCATGGTTTTTTACGGGTGCTAATCTGCCGATAATCCCAATTGAAATTATATCTTCTGGAATTTGATATTGAGAACGAAAATGGTTTCTTTTTTGAAGGTAATCTTTTTGAAAACGGTCTAAATCGAAACCATTAGGTACAACGACAATTTTATTTTCAGGACAAATTTTGAATTCTTGACTTAATTCTTTTTTTTGTAAATCACTAATTGCTATAATTTTTGTTGATTTTTTGGCAAGATATTTTTCAATTTGAATAAAAGCCTGAGTTACTAAAGGGTGGAAATAAGAATGAAAAACATGTCCATGAAAGGTATGTAAAATCACGGGTACTTTCATATTTGCAGCGGCTAAACGTCCTAATGCACCAGCTTTAGCGGCATGGGTATGTACAATATCTGGTTGAAAATCTTGAATAATTTGTTTGATTTTTAAATAAGCTTTACGGTCTTTAGGGGGTCTTATAGGTCTTTGCATTTCAGGTATATACAAAGGTTTAATTCCTAATTCTTCTAAAATATATTCAGAACTTGCTTCACCATCATCAATTGTACCAGAAACTAACAAGGTTTCAAAATCTGGACTTAAATATTTTGTTAAATAGGCAACATTAAAAGTAGGTCCACCTATGTTCAAACGATTGATTATTCTTAAAACTTTAGGCATAAAAGGTATTATCTAACTTTGAGTTTACGTATCATTTTCGCAAATATACCCGGAAAAAATCTTTTCAGGTAAACTCCAAAGATTTCTTTAAATCCACCGGTTAACACTAAATTTTTATTTTTTTCAATACCACTAATAATATCATTAGCGCATTTTTCTGCGGAAATTCCTTTTGCTTGTCCTTCATCCATTTGGTTCAGAGGAGTACCATCAGCAGTTAAAGCATTAATAGAAATAGCAGTTTTCACAAATCCAGGAGCAATTATTGTAACTTGAATGTTTTCATCATGGACTTCTGCTCTTAATGCATCAAAAAATCCATGTAGGGCATGCTTTGTAGCCGCATAAGAAGTTCTCCAAGGAGTACCATAAAGCCCTGTAACACTAGTTACCACTGCTAAATGTCCGTTTTTTCTTTGAAGAAAATAGGGTAGAATGGTTTTAGTCAATGCAACTGTTCCAATATAGTTTACATTCATCAACTTTCTATCTACCTCTAAAATGGTGTCTTTGGCTAAAGAGCGTTGGGAAATACCTGCATTTAAAATTAATACCTCTAATTTTTGGAACTTATTGATAACCAATTCAAAAGCATATTTAAATGTTTCTGGTTTTTCCATATCTAATGGCAAAATCAAAGCATTTTCATCAGAAAGTTGGGCTTGTTTTTTTACTCTTTCTAATTCTGATTCTCTTCTTGCTGATAAAATAATTTTACAGTTTTTTTTTGCCAACTGATACACTAAGGCTTCTCCAATTCCTGAAGAGGCACCAGTAATCCAAACGACTTTACCCTCTAATTTCATACCGTAAAATTATGAATTTTTTTTATTCTTACAATGGATTAATTTTGTTGTATTTGGGCGTGCCCCTTTGCTGTCGCTAAGGGTCGGGCTGCTACGGGCTTCGCTATTCGCTTCGGCAATCCTTTTTCTGCTTCGTTAAACTCAGCATTAAAAGGCAGTGCTAAACCCTTCGCATCCCTCACGCAGTACTTCAAGTAAAACTTGAAATGTTTCTATTTAAGTACCTGAAAATCATTGTTAAAATAACAAAAAGACTCCAACTATTCTTTAGTCGGAGTCTTTTAGGTATTCTATTGGCAAAATAATTAATCTACTATTAATTTTTGAGTATAGGTTTTGCTATCCTTTGTAACTTGAACTATATAAATTCCTTTAGGAGTATTTTCAGGTAATTGAACCAAAACTTCATTATTAAAGATTTGATGTTTAATAGAAATATTTTTTCCTAATAAATCAAAAACTGAAATTTTTTCATTTTGAGTTAAATTTTTGATTTTAAATTGTTGATTTTGAGTGGGATTTGGATATAGTTCTAATTGAAAATTGGAACTAATATTTTTAGATGTAGGTGTTTGTTGTAAAAAGTCAGATACAGAAGTATTCACGATAACAGGTCCAGAATTTTCTTGTTTCCATACTATAGCCATCAATCGCATCTTAGATTTTACATAATCATTGGGTGTAGTGAATGTATAGTTTTTAATAAAAGATTGTCCTGAACTCACATTACCACTTATTAGAAAATCACCAGTTTCATTAGAAACAGCTTTTCTAAAAGTAGGGTGATGAACTGCGTTATTTCCTATTCCATTTTGATATTTTACAACATCATCTTCAATTATATAAACACCCAAGTAGTAATCTCCATTGGTAGGAACAAAAAACTCTGCTTTAGCTGTAATATTTAGAGTATTTCCGTTCCAAGACCATAAAAATCCTGCACCTGCTTGAGCATCATTCACTAAAATAGAATCCGTTGCCGCTTTTACTGCATTCTTAGTTTGAGTAGTATAAACACCTCCATTGGTTGAATATTGTGTTTTTCTTACACCATCTACATACCAAGATGGAACGCCTGAAGATTGTGGGTTAAAAACAGAGTAAATGGTTGCGGCTGCTGGATCATACAACTGTGATGTTGTAGATGCATGTAAACATAATGTAATTGACTCTGGATTTTGGTTCATGATATCTTCATTTAATGTCCAACCCCAAGTTCCACAAGGATTACACCATGTAGCAGTGATTTTGGTAATTAAGGGAAGCCTTACTGTTGAAACTGTTTGAGCTTCTATAGTTTTAGATAACCCTAGAATTATCAAGAAAAAGAGAAAATTTTTTTTCATATATGTATTTTTTTATTTTTTTTAATTAAAAATGAATATTAATTGCAAAGTTAAAATTTAAAAATTACTTTTCCAAAAAATATTTAAACATTCTTCAACATTTTTAATAATTTCTGAAGTTGACCACGGTTTTTCAATGATTGCATGCACTTTTAAATGGTTTTTAAGTTCTTGTTCTAATTGTTGAGTTTTATAACCAGTCAATAAAATTTTTTGAATACTTGGATATTGAAAAGAAATTTCTTTCAAAAACTCCACTCCATCATAAACACCCATATTATGATCTGAAATAATTAAGAAAATTTTTTTTTGTTCTTCAAATAATTCTTCCATGATTTCTTTGGCGTCATCAGGATTTTGAGCAGTAACAATTTCAATCTTTTTATAAAAAAAATCTTCTAACTCATATTCAAGGCTTTTTAAAAGAATCATTTCGTCATCTATACAGAGTAAAACTGGGAGCATATTGAGCGTTTAGTATTTGTACGAAATTACATATAAAAAGTTACAAACTTCAAATAATTTTTTAATAATTCTTTTTAACTTTACATGTTTTTTTAAAAATCAATGGAAAATAATGTTGATAAAGATAAAAGTTTAATTCTGAGTTCCTATAGAAATTTAATTTCTACTTGTGATGCTTATTTGAACAAAGAAGATAAAAAAATCATAAAAAAAGCCTTTAATTTAAGTTTATATCTACATAAAGACGCTAAAAGAAAATCTGGAGAACCCTATATTTTACACCCCATAGAAGTTGCTAGAATTGTTTGTAATGAAATAGGTTTGAGTGATGTTACTTCCATTGTTTGCGCTTTGCTTCATGATGTTGTTGAAGATACTTTTGCTGAAATTGATGATATTAGAAAGGATTTTGGAGATACTGCTGCGAAAATTATTGATGGATTAACCAAAATTTCTGTAGTTTTTGACCCTACCAGCTCCGCACAAGCTGAAAACTTCAAAAAAATGATTCTCATTATGTCCGATGATATTCGAGTTGCTCTAATCAAACTTGCGGATAGATTGCATAATATGAGAACTTTAGACTACATGAAACCAGAGTCTCAACTCAAAATTGCCTCTGAAACTCGATTTTTATATGCACCACTCGCCCATAGGTTAGGACTCTTCAATATTAAATCCGAATTAGAAGACCTTTCCCTCAAATATACTGACCCTGAAACTTACAATTTTATAAAAAACAAATTAGAAGAAACTGCCAAAGAACGCGATGCTTATATCCAAAAATTCATTGAACCTTTAGAAAAACAATTACACAAAATTGGTCTTAAATTTACCATTAAAGGAAGAGTAAAATCTATATATTCTATTGCCCAAAAAATGCAAAGACAAGGTATTCCTTTTGAAGAAGTTTATGATTTATTTGCTGTTAGGGTAGTGATTGATAGTGAAAATCCCACTTTAGAACATGCTGATTGTTGGAAAGTATATGGTTTATTGGCTTCAAATTACGATACAAATCCTAGTCGTTTAAGAGATTGGCTTACTTATCCCAAAAATAACGGTTATGAAGCTTTACATACTACCGTTATGGGTCCTAGTGGAAAATGGGTTGAAGTTCAAATTCGTTCTAAAAGAATGGATGAAGAAGCTGAAATTGGTATTGCTGCCCATTGGAAATACAAAGATAAATTAGATTCTCAAAAAGAATCTAAATTTGAAACTTGGATTAATAAAGTTCGTGAACTTTTAAACAATCCACAACTCTCAGCTGTGGATTTTGTAGAAGAGTTTAAATCCTCGCTTTATACAGATGAAATTTATGTTTTTACTCCAAAAGGAGATTTAAAAATCTTACCTAAAGGTTCTACCGTTTTAGATTTTGCTTATGAAATTCATACAGCCCTTGGCAATCATTGTATTGGTGCAAAAGTCAATAATAAAGTTTTAAGCTTTAATGCTAAACTACATAATGGTGACCAAATCAGAATTTTAACTTCAAAAAAACAATTTCCTACTGATGATTGGCTTCAATTTGTAAAAACTACTAAAGCAAAACATTCTATCAAAGAATCTATCAAAGAAAGGCGTAAAAACATGATAGAAAAAGGTAGAGAAATTTTTAAATGGCGTTTAAATCAACTAGATATCAAAATTGAAGAAGACCACCCCGTTTTTAATGAACTTCTTGCCTATCTACAAATCCCTGATATGAAAGAATTTTATTTTAGATTAGGGACACACCATGTTGACCTTAAAAAAATCAATGAATTTATTGACTTTAAAAAGAGCAATTTAGAAGCTCCTATTCCTCAAAAAATCAATGAATTTGAAAAATTAGTGCTTGAAAAAAGAGGTTTACAGCCTGATGAATTAGTTATGGGTAATGTAGAAAAACTCAATTATTTGATTGCTCCTTGTTGCCAACCTATTCCCGGAGACAGCATTGTCGGTTTTACTGAGGCTAATGGGATTTATATCCATAGAACCAACTGTAAAGAAGCCATTAAACTCATGTCAAACTTTGGTTCTAAAATTGTTAAAGCAAAATGGACAGAACACCAAGATGTTGAATTTTTAGTGTCTGTACGCATGATTGGGCAAGATAGAATGGGTATGCTTAGTAATATTGTTAAAGTTATTTCTACTCAACATAAAAAATATATTCGTTCAATTAAAATTGATACTGAAGATGGGCTTTTTGATGGTACTATCAAATTTTATGTGAGTTCAACAGAAGAAATTGACCACATTATCCACAACCTAAAAAAAATTCCTGGCGTTTTGAACGCTTTAAGAATGTATTCATGAATAATTATTATTTTTTTTCAGTATTTGGGCGTGTCCCTTCGCAAACGCTCAGGGTCGGGCTGCATCGGGTTTCACTTCGTTTTAGCAATCCTTTGCCTGCTCATTCTTCGCAGCCAAAGGCAGTGCCATGCCCTTTGCATCCCTCACGCTACTTTAAAACTCTCGTTTTATTAATTTTTTATGGTTCCTACTTTTTATATGCTCAAAATTCAACTCCTTTTTTTCAACTTTTCAAAAATCAATTTTTTGCTTATCCTTATTCCGGTTTCGGACATAGATACCTATTCAACCAAAAAACTCCTTTAGAAAAAATTTACTTTCATACTCAAATCCCTTTTTCCTTGTCTTTACATCAAAATTCCCAATTCAATACTTGGATTATATTCACCAATAATCTCAAAATGTACAATGAAGATAATTTTCCTGTTAAAACTCCAGACTATAAAATTTCTACACATCTATCTTACCAATGGGATACGACTTTTCAATCCATTTTGTCCATTCAACACCATTCTAATGGTCAGAAAGATTCTTTATTTTTTACCAATAGAAACATCAATCTTGAAACTGGTAATTTTTCTGTCAATTCTTTACAAACCCATTGGATAAAAAAATTTAATCATAAATATTTAAAATTCATTAATTTACAAACAGAACATTTGTTGTTTTATTTTAGCATGAGTTATATGAAAAACTTTTATTACCATCATGCGGTACAATTACAATCAATGTTTTATGGATTATTAGCTCCACAAATCCTTACTTATCATCATATTAATTTAGGTCAATACTTTCAGCCGCATCATAAAACCAGAATCAAAATAGAATATGTGGCTCAATTACAATACAAAAATTGGAATTTTTTGCCATTTTTTAGAATTTTTTATGGACCAGATGAATACAATTCAAGGTATTTATATCAAAATTTTCAAATTTCAATAGGGTTTTCTTCCATGCTTAAACCTATAATAATCTTACACAAAAATGAATAAAATTAGTAAGAATTTTTCGTTTTTAAATTTTCCTTTACAATTTTATCAATTTTGGAGTATTATTTTATTGATTAAAGTTATTGTAGTTCTTTGGATTGGATTTCATTATGAACAAGATACACCTCGTTATTTATTGAATATTAGACATTTATACAATCCACCTTTATATTCTATCATTTTAAGAATCATTACCAAAATCTATGTAAGTTTAAATTTTACTATAATTTTTCAAACCATTGTGTTTACGACTATAATTTCTTACTTCTCCATCAGAAACAAACATAATCAAATAATTTGGGCATTATTTTGGTCTTTTGAACCTATTTCAGCGTTTTACTGCTCTAATTTAATGAGTGAATGGCTTTTTATTGCTTTGCTTTTTGCCTGTTATTTGGAATGGAAAAATTATCAATTAAATCCTAATTATCAAAATCTTATGATTTTTGTTTCTACTGTCTTCTTCTTGTACATGACAAGATATATCGGTATTACTTTTTTTATATTTTTTATCTTTTTTGAAATTTATCTTTACCTCTTTGAAAAGACATTCATGAGAATTAAGCATATTATTGTAAGTGTAATGATATTCTTCATTTTGAGTATTCCTATACGTGTAGTGAATTTTTATACCTTTAATACGTTTTCAATCAATGCTTACAACAGCTTAAACTTATGGAATAGTGTTTCGGTTTTATACCCTAATTCAAATATTCAAAATAATCCTACATCCAAATTTGAAAAGTATTTAAGTACTTTTCCTGATAGTATTTTTTCAACTCAAAATGCTTTATTCACTCATCAGATGTGGGTTGATACTTTACCTGCCAATCAATTTGCTATTCAAAACAATCTTTCACCTGTGGAAATGGATAAAATCCTCAAAAGTACTTCTTTCAATCTAATTTTTGAAGAATCATGGATAAAATATTTTCAAAAATTTATTTTTCCCAATTGTATTAAGCCCTTTATCTTAAAGAGGGAAAATATTGGAATTGAAGGAACTTACTTTTATATAGAAAATTTTTTTGGTAAACATCGTATACCCAATTTCCAATATTATTATGAATGGATTGCTTTATTGAGCTTGGTTTTAATTATCAATTTACTAATGCATAAAATCCATTTTTTGAATCTATATTTGATTTTTTATTGGTTATTTATCATTCTAACTTCTGCAGTTTTTATGCGTTATTTATACGCAATAATTCCTTTAGCTTTCTTTGCTTTCCTTGAAATTTTGCAAGATAAAAATAAAAAAAAGGTTGAATTTATAAGACAGAAGAAGTACCTATTCTTGAAACACCGTAATTCATTATAGCTTCCAAAGCGATTTCTTTAGTTTTTACACCACCAGATAATTTAATTTTTATATCAGAGCCTTTTGTAAATTCTTGAATTTTTTTTACACTTTCTAATTTTTTTTCCATCGTGATACCTTCTTCTAAAAAACCTGTAGAAGTTTTAATATAATCTATTCCATTGGCAATACACAAAAAACATATTTTTTCTAATGTTTCATCATCCCAATGAGGAGATTCTATAATGGCTTTTATAATGGGGGAGCTATAATCAGCAGGTTCTTTATCACTTTTCAGGTTGAATAAAGGTATTTTTACTTTTAAAGAGGCTTCTTTAATTGCATGCAGTTCTTCATTCAGGTATTTCCAATCTTTGGATTTTAAAGCGGATAGATTGATAACAAAATCAATTTCATCAGGTGGATAAATGGAAAAACTTAAAATAGATTTTACTTTTTCTTCAATAGATTGGTAGCCTAAGGGAAAACCGACAACAGTTACTAATCTTTTTGTAATATCAATTCTTTTTATACCAGATTGCAAAAATTCATTTAGGAAAAAGGAAGGAATACAAAAACCGTAATAGCTCTTTTTACAAGCAACTTTATAAGCGTCGAAAATATCCTTAATAGAAGCAAAAGGATTGAGAATAGTAAAATCAATATGGCGTTCCAATTCGGTGTATGAAATTTGTTCCATTGATAACAATTTTTATGTACAAAATTATTCATTTCTCGTTGAATTACAAAAAAACGAGTGTTATTGTGGGAACAAGTTATGAATGAGGCGGATTCAGCTTAAAAATTTCTTGAACAAAATAGTCATTAAAATGATCTAGTATAAATTTTTGAATTTTAGGGTTTTCTGTTTTCTCTAAAAAGGACATAGCTAAATGTCCTTGTCTTTTTGCATAAAAAAGAAGAGTAGAAAAAAAACCATAGATTTTGATATTTTGATGGTGTAAAATAATTTGTTCTACGGGTATATCTTTATTGAGTTCTACAGCGTAAAACTCTTCTTCTAGCATTTTTTTTAGTTTTTGGGTAATGGATTTATCTTGTCCTGGGTGGAATTTAAAATAGAATGGATTTTTTTGTTGGGCTATTTCATGGAAAAAAGGCGTAATAAAATGAAAATATTCTTCTTTGTTCATTAGCTTTCTTTGTTCTACTAAAGTAGCATCAAAGATTAAAAAAGTAGTGTTATCAAAATTTTCTTGACTTTGGAAACGAGGGTCTTTATATAAAGTTTTAAAAATTACTTTTTGATTTTGGGGGATAAAAGGGAATACATCATCATAGATGCCATAATAAGTGGTATTTTTGAACAGGGGTTCTGTCCCAAATATAGGAAATCCTGGGGCTCTTTGTTGGTAGGTTCTGAAGTCTTTGGATAAAATTTTTTTGATGAATTGTTGGAGTTGAATAGAAAAACTAGGTTTATCTAAAAAGTATAATCCCTTTTTTTTATGGTAGCTGCTACTGCCATCTTCAATAATATGTATTTTTTTACATTTTTTATGAGTAGCAATAAATTGCCATACAGGTGGGCTAATAGAATGAGTAATAAACTCAAAATCATCGTTTTCTGTCCAATCAGAAACTTTTTGGTCTATATCCTGTAAAGCGGCTATAGCTTCTTTTAGGTTCATTGCCCGATTTAACTGGTCATAATAATGGCTAAAGTCTAAGGTAGATATGTCGGGGTGATAGATGTTTTTATAGTTCCTTACAGTAACATATCGGACATCTTTTTTATCTATTTTGAGATATTCTTGTAATTGTAAAGCCATGTAAAATGCTATATGACTTTGTACATAAAATAGATATTTCATAAGCTTGCAAGTTGATAGATATATTGATTTCCTAGAGGAATTAATTTTTCATTATTGTATCCCCAAAAACCTATTTGGTTATGCTCAGCGGCTTCATAATCATTGATAGAATCACCAATTAAAACACAATCTTCTTTTGAATAATTTTTTTCATTTAAGATATTTTCTATCAATTGTTTTTTAGGAGTTGGTGAACCATGAATAGATAAAAAATACTTATCAATCTGTAATTCTTTACATAAAAAACGCAGTTCATTTTGGTCTGAACCTGAAACAATATGAAATTTTGAATTTTGGTAATATTTTTGAATAAAGCTTAATGAGTCTTGGATTAGTAATTCGGGATTGATGAGTTCTTTACGCATAATGATAGAAAACTCTTGTGCTAAATCTTGAATTTTTTCTTCTGAAATAGGTTCTTTCAGTAGTTCTTCATAAAAATAACGAATTTTAACATAGCGAGAAAGACCGCCATTTTTATGGTGATATTCTAATAATTTATTGACTAATTCATTAGGATAGTCTTTGAAAATATGTAAAAATCCTTTATCTCTGATAGGCATAGAGTCTAAGATTACTCCATCAAAGTCCCAAAAAATGACATCAGGTATTTTCATGGCTCATTAATTTTTCTATCATAGGAACATGTTCGGGCAAATCTACTGCTGCAGAGGCAGAGTTTACCTCTACCATTTTTACCTTAAAGCCTAAATCTAAAAATCTTAAGATTTCAATGTCTTCAAATTGTTCACAATAGGCTTTTTGAGTTTCTTTTCCGAAGGCTTGTAATTCTTGATAATTAAAAGCATAAATACAGACCTGCTTATAAAAAGTGATACCTTCTAAATTTCCTGATTTAGGGTAGGGGATAGGGGATCTAGACATATAAATTAAATCACTGTTTCTTGAAGCGAGTACTTTAGGAATAGTTAAATCGCGAGGGTCTTCTTCGGGGCGTAATTTACACATTGCATTGATAATTATCAGGGGATTTTGTTTTTTGGTTTCTATTACTTTTAGTATATCAGCAGGTTTTACCATAGGCTCATCTCCTTGCACATTGATATAAATATCAGCAGGTATTTGTTGGGCGAAGTCCCAGAGCCTATCGGTTCCTGTTAAACATTTATCAGATGTCATAACAGATTGAAAGCCTGCATTTTGTGCTACTTCTGCAATTCTATTATCATCGGTAGCGATATAAGTATTTTCTACTCCTAAAGCTTCTGCGGTTCTTTCAGCAACCCACAAAATCATAGGCTTCCCTAGAATTTTTACTAAGGGCTTTCCAGGAAACCTAGTAGAAGCATAACGAGCAGGTATAACACCAACGATTTTCATTATCCTAAATAAGCAAATAAAGAAACTTGTTGAATATTTTTATAATTCGTTAAGGTCCAGGCTTCTGCTTTTACCGAAGTTTGTAAGAGCTTATCTATAAGATATTGATTTTCTTGTATAAGTTCAAACTTTGTAGGGTCTATATTAGTGTTATAACCATCAAATCCTAATAAATAAATATTTTCTGCTTGAAGGTATAATGCAATTTGAATAGAAACTGCGAGAGGCGAATCATGGTAATTATCAGAGAAGGAAATTTTTTCTAGTTCAAAAGTTTGATTTTGAATATTTTCAGGTATATAAACGCCCATTTTACGGGGTCTTGGAGAAAGTACACAAGTGGGGATTTTTTGTAATTGAGAAAAAATTTGTTTTAATCGGTGTCCTTCATTTCCTACTAATGCAATATATTGCTTATTGGGTAGATGATTGAGTAAATGAGCATATCTTGCCGTAGAAAAAATTACTACAACATCTTGATTTTTAATAAGATATTCTTGAATTGCTTTTTGATTTTCTTGTACTGAAGCTCCACCTCCAATGATAACTACTTTGTCGGATTTTATAGGTTGTAATACAGGAAATTCTGTATCTTGGGAGGGATTTTTTTGATTTTTGAGAGCATTCACTAAACCAGAGATGCTAAAACGCTTTTTAGACATCCAATCCATTACGTCTTTTTGAGGTAAAGAATTGGCTCCTGCTACCATATAAGGTAAATTAGTACCCCATTCATAAATTTTTTGTAGTTTTTCAAAATCTTCTACCGTAGAACTTAAGGCATTAAAATCTACTTCTTGCTTTTTTTGGAAAGCTAAATAGGTCAAAAATAGTTCTGTTTTTAAGTTTCCTGCTCCGCGTCCCATTCCCGTTATGGTGGCATCGATAATAGCACAGCCTTCTTCCATAGCCGTAATAGAATTAATCATCACCATTTCTAAATTATTATGACCATGAAAACCTAAAGGAATTGGAGTTTTGGTTTTGACTTTTTGTATTATGCTTTTTACTTGTTCTGGGAATACACCGCCGTAAGAATCAACAAGATATAAATAGTCAACAAATTTTTCTAGTCCTTTCAAGCCCTCTAAAATAGCTTCATTAGAAGCAAATTTGGAAAGATACATAATATTGAAGGCTACTTCAAAGCCTAAGTTTTTGATTTTTTCTGCTAATATAGCGGCTTGCGGGATTCTTTCGGGGGCTACGGCAATTCTTACCATAGCAACATAGGGTTTACAAGGTAATAAAAGCGAATTTAAATCTTCAAGAGAAGTATCTTTTTCATTTAACATGATGGCAATTTTCTTTGAAGGCATTAATTCTTTTGCCCAAGCCATCAAGTATTCAGGGCAATAAAAATATTCACCATAATAACCTTTTAAAGGTTTTGAACGATATCCTATTTCTACATACTGAATAGGAAGCAATTCCATAGCTTGAAAATACTTGGTAACAAGAGATTTATCAAAATCCCAATTGGTGTAATAACCACCATCTCTTAAAGAGCAATCCAAGAGTTTTATATTCATGATTAATGATTAATTAAAGTTTCATTTTGATAAATTTTCCAGTTAGGAACAACAGCAACAAGGTTGGGTCTATTGGCGGCATAGGCTTCAAATCTAGGATTTCTAGAAAGAATTTGAACATCAAGATTTAAGGCATTTTTTATATATTGTTCAGGACCAACGCCAAAGTGCCCAATTTCTAAATCAAAGCTATATTGCCCTTCCTTTAATAAGGGAGAGGGAAGTTCTATTTCGTGCCAATGTAAGCCTTTATCCCTTCTTTCTAAATGTTCAGGAATACAATTGACTTCAAAAATACTAAAAAGCCTTCCAAATTCATTATTACAATGAATCATTAAAGAGTAGTTTTTCACTTCTTGTGTACATTCTGTTTGAATTTTTAAAGTGATTTTATCAAAAACATCAATGATGGGTTCTTGGATCGGTTTGCCGTTAACGTGGATATCAGCTTTGAGAACACGGTAAGGAATATTGGGAAGTTCTTGAGTATCTTGAACACTAAAACTTGAGCTGTTTTTTAAGTCTTGAAAGTACAATTTAGAAATTTCTTGAATAGAACCTGAGGCTATATGTTTACCACTTCTTAGAAAAATACCTTTATTACATAACGTATTGACCGCTCCCATATTATGGCTCACGAAGATAATGGTTCTACCGCTTTGTGCAACGTCTCCCATTTTCCCTAGGCATTTTTTTTGAAATTCTATATCTCCAACAGCTAGTACTTCATCTATAAACATAATTTCTGCTTCTAAATGGGCGGCAACAGCAAATGCAAGCCTTACATACATTCCTGATGAATATCTTTTTACAGGGGTATCTATAAAATTTTCAATTCCTGAAAATGCAACGATTTCGTCAAACTTTTTTTTGATTTCATATCTTTTCATGCCGAGAATAGCACCATTTAAAAAAATGTTTTCTCTTCCTGTAAGTTCTGGGTGAAAACCTGTACCGACCTCTAATAAAGAAGCAACTCTCCCATGAATATAGGCTTTCCCAGAAGTGGGCTCAGTAATTTTTGATAAAACTTTTAATAAAGTTGATTTTCCAGCTCCATTTTTTCCTATTAATCCCACAACATCGCCTTGTTTAATTTCAAAAGATACATCTTTTAGTGCCCAAAATTCTTTATCGTTTTCTGATTTACTTTGAGAAAATAAATTAGAAAGTGTAGTTCTCAAATCTCCAAAAGTTTTTTTTCCTAATCTATATCGTTTGGATATATTTTCAGTTTTAATAACGGCTTCCATAAATCTTTAAATAATATCAACAATTACACGCTCTGCATTTCTAAAAAACAATATTCCTGTAATCAATAAAACAAAAGTAAAGAGAATAGATAAATATAAAGACTGAGTATCTAAATTTCCACCAATAATAGACCATCTTGTTCCTTCTATTATTCCGACTAATGGGTTGATAGCAAAAAATAATCTCAGTTTTTCAGGTACTAAGGATGTGGGAAAAGCAATGGGAGTAATATACATTCCCAGTCTTACAATAAAAGGGGTAACATATTGAAAATCACGAAATCTAATCGTTAAAGCACTCATCCAAATACTTAATGCCATGCCTGTTATAATAGATAAAATCAAAAATAAGGGTAAATAGATAATATTGGAAGAAGGAATAAAAGAATAATAGGTCATCAATATAAATAAGAAAATTAAAGTTATTCCTAAATCAATTAAGCCTGCAAATACCTTAGTTAGGGGGATAATGAGTCTAGGAAAGTAAATTTTAGATATCATATTTTGGGAAGATACAATAGAATTTCCTCCTTCTTGCATTACTGTGCTAATATAATTCCAACTTAATAAGCCTGATAAGGTAAAAATAGCATAAGGAACTCCTGGAACTTGCACTTTGGCAACCATTCCAAAAATGAAGCTTAGTATTAAAAGGGTAAATAAAGGATTTATCACTGCCCAAGCTACGCCAACCATGGTATGGGCATATTTTATTTTAATATCTCTAAGTGTCAAAACATATAGCAATTCTCTATATTCAACCAATTCCTTGATATTTATCCAGCGCCATGGGCTAGATTTTTCTATGATTCTATATTCCATTTCTGAATGCAAAAATAATCATTTTCATTATTCTTGCTAAAAATAATTCACTTTTGTTCCCTCAATATTTCTTTCTAATATTATCTTTTGAGTGATACATTCTTGTAATTCATTAACATGGGTAATAATTCCAATTACTCTATTTTGATTTCTTAATTGAAAAATTAACTGTTTAACTTGTTGTAAACTCTCTAAGTCTAAGGTTCCAAATCCTTCATCGATAAAAAAGAAATTTTTGGAATCATGATTTTTAATTTGATTGGATATTGTCAAGCCTATTGCAAAAGATGTTAAAAAGGATTGTCCACCTGATAAAGATTTTAAACTTCTTTTAATTCCTCCATTTCTATGATCCTCAACAAATAACATGGTTTTTTGTTCCTTAAATTCTTTTACAAGTTCAAAATCTCCATGATTCAGTAAACGTAAAGTTTGATTTACTTCATTACGAAATTCTTCTAAATACATTTCCACAATAAAATTTTTGAATTCATCTTTAATACTTGATTTGCTCAAATCATCTACTATAACCTTTTTATTAACTAAACTAGTAAGCTCATTTTGAATGATTTCTTTTTTTCTCCAGCTTTCTTTTGAATTATTTAGTTCTGTAGTTTTTTGAACTTTAAGTTGTTTTTTTGTATCCAAAAAATCCATAATATTTTTTAGTTCATTTTTCAGATTCTCAATTTCAATTTCATAAACAGGTTCTAAGTTTTTTACTTTTTCTTCAGCTATTTGTAATTGTTTTTGATATTCTGTTTTTAATGTTTCAAATTCTGAGATATATTTTTT
>CAZBPK010000046.1:0-10107 GCA_964493765.1 uncultured Bacteroidia bacterium
CATTTTTATCGTATTTGGGATTTTGGTGATGGTACGGTATCGGATACGCTTTGGGTTACTCAGCATGCAGAATGGCTCGGTAAAGTGGATACTTTCCAGACGGTTACGCATACTTATAACCGTCCCGGTCGTTATAAAGTGAAGTTAAAAATTTTAAATCCTTATAATGGTGAGCATTTGCCTCCGGGTGAGTTTTTAATGGATAGTTTAGAACAATGGATTATAGTTCCTGATTGTATTTATCCCAATGTAGAAGTTCAGGATACGCTTTGCGTAGAGGATACTTTAAAATTAAAATACACGGGTACAAGCAATTACGATACTTTATGGGTGGACTTTGGAAATCGTTCTTATACATGGAATGGTCAGCAATTGTTATGGATTAGTCCAGAAGAGGCAGGTCAATATCGGTTAAAGGTGCATGCTTATAATAGCACCTTTGATACGGTTTGGATTTATCCTAGTGATATTATAGTATTAGATTGTGATGAGTTATGGATACCGAATGCGTTTACACCGAATAAAGATGGTTTGAATGATGTATTTAATTATGTTTGTAGGAATTGTGTATGGCACCGTTTGGAAATCTTTAATCGTGATGCACAACCGATTTTTAGGTGTGAAGGTACAGAGCCTTGTATATGGTTAGAAAGAACAGAAAAAGGAGCAGTTCCTGATGGAGTGTATGTATATCGTTTAAAAGTACGAAAACGAGATGGTCGTGAAGTAGAACGGGTAGGAACAGTAACCGTGATGAGGTAATGGTAGAGTGGTAATTCATGAATTACCACTAATTAATTGTATTTTTATTCGTGCATTCGTGGCAAACTAAATAAAGCCACGAATTACACCAATTAACACTAATATTATTCGTGCATTCGTGGCAAATTTTTTTTATTTTTGCAGTATGATTATTGCTAATCCCATTTACGACGTAGTTTTTAAACGTTTAATGGAAAACGAAAGAGTAGCGAAATTCTTTATTAGCACTCTTTTAGAAGAAAACATTGAAAAAGTAGAAGTAAAACCTCAAGAATTTACTTATTTAGATGATTTTGCTCGTTTAGCTGTATTTCGTTTAGATTTTATTGCCACGATTAAAACCGAAACAGGAGAATACAAAAAAGTTCTGATAGAAATACAAAAAGCAAGGAATTACATTGATTTGATGCGGTTTAGGAATTATTTAGCAGAGCAATACAAAAAAGAGGATTATATTGATAATGAGAAACAAATTTTACCGATTACAACGATTTACATATTAGGTTTTACCATTCCTGAAATTGATTCTGCGTGCATCAAGGTAGAACGTAATTACAAAGATTTGATAGAAAAACGGATAATAGAGAAGAAAAGTGAATTTGTAGAAAAGCTCACTCATAATAGTTATATTGTTCAAGTAGAAAGAATTACAAGCCGTTACCAAACGAAATTGGACAAATTGTTAAGCATATTTGAGCAATCCTATTTTATAGATAACAATAAAATTATCAAGGATTATCCCTACCCCATAGACAATGAAGAAATCAAGCTGACAGCAGAGATATTGCATTATTCAGGGATAAATCCAGAGGAAAGGAAACTGATAGAAATGGAACAAGAGGCATGGCGTAGTGTGAATGCAATGTTTGAGGACAAAGAAAAGAAGTATATAAAAGCCTTAGAAGAGAGTAGAAAAGAGTTAGAAGAAGAAAAGAAAAGGGCAGAAGAGAAAGAAAGATTATTGGAGGAAGAAAAGAAAAGAGCAGAAGAGGAACGATTGAAATTAATTGAAACTGTTAAGTTATTAAAATCTTTAGGAGTAGATTGGGTTGTTATATCAGAAAAAACAGGTTTTTCATTTGAAGAAATTGAAAAAATATAATTAAGTTTGATAGATTCAAAAATCTTTACATAACTGTAATATAGGAAGGGTATTTGTAGGACTTATAGCAATTATCATTAACAAAAACTGTTAAAGTTACATAATAAAACCCTGGTAAACGATATGATTTAATTGGATTTTTTTCTGTAGAAAAAGTTCCGTCTCCAAAGTCCCATAAATATCTTTCTCCATAATTGGATTGATTTTGGAAACGTATTGGTACATCCATTTTTTCAAAATTGTTTTTAATATCCATTGTAAACATAGGTTTTACTAAATCACAATCAATTTCATGAATGGAAAGTAACCAAAAATCTATATCTTTAGGTTTACCGTTTTTTTCGAAATGATTATGTTTTTCTGCTAATACATAAAACTCATGGGGTCTATATTCCACAACATCAATTCCTTTTTCATAAGTGGGTCCACCATAAGTTTTTTGCCAAAGAATATCACCAAAACCATCGGTTCTTATGACCCAACAATCGTATCCGCCTTTAATAAGTGGATTTTCTAATGTTTCATAATAGGAATATCCTGTTAAAATTAAGCCTCCATCAGTGGTTGGATATAAAGATGTTAAAACTTCATGACCAGATTCCCCCCATTTACGGTTAAATAATGGATTGCCTAAAGCATCTAACTTTACTAACCAAAATTGGAAACCTTTACCTTCCACGAAAGAAGTTCCACAAGCGTAAATAAACCCATATTTATTTTCTACAACTTTATAAAGGTGATCTTCATAACTTTCTTTTAAAATCCTATCCCAAACTTTAGAACCTGCAAAATCTAACTTTGTAATCCAAGCATCACCATTCACACGACCTTGAGATTGGTCTAATTCTTCAGAATTAGTAAAACCAGAAAGGATATATCCACCATCTTTGGTTTTTGTTATATGATTAGCCCAATCGTTTTTTTTGCCACCCAATTTAATTTCTCGAATCATTTCACCGCTTTTACTTATAATAGTTAGCCAAGTATCATTAGCACCGTGATGAAATGAAGAAGCATCAAAATCTTTTGACCATGTAGAACCCACTGTAACAGCTCCACCATAAGGTGATGCAATAATCCCATTAGCAATATCCTGGTAACTACCGCCTAAAATCTTTTTCCAAACTAAATTGCCCTCAAAATTAATTTTTCCTATTAAAAAATCTGCTGTTTCTAAGGTGTCAGCAAACTCTGGGTGCTTAAAAGTTGAGCCTGAAATTCCACAAAATAAAATGGTAGAATCTGGACTTAAAGTTAATGCTCTAATTTCATCGCAACCAGTACCACCAATAGTTCTTGTCCATAATAAATTACCTTCAGGGTTTACTTTAAGTAAATATCCTTCGGAGCATTCAAGAATTTTTTGAGCTTGTATAGTTCCTGATAAATATAAGTTAGAGTCTGAACCAATCACCATAGCGGTTACATGGTCTTTGAGTTCAGTACCATAAAATTTTTGGAATTTTAATTCCGGAAAGTACATTTGAGCATAAAAATTCAAAGGTATTAAACTTAGAATGCTTAACACCAACCACCAAAATTTAAAATTTTTCAAGGCTAAAATAAGTCAAAACAGTAATTACTTTATTCAAAACGTAAATGTTTAACGGAATCCCCTCTATTTTTGATTTCATTTAAAGCATCAATTCCAATTTGGAGATGTTTTTCAGCAAATTGAGAGGTTACTTTTTTATCAGAAGTATCCGTTTTAATTCCTTCAGGAATCATGGGTTGGTCTGAAACCAATAATAAAGCACCTCTAGGGATTTCATTTTTAAAACCTGTAATAAATAAAGTAGCAGTTTCCATATCAATAGCCATGACACGAATTTTTTCTAAATATTTTTTAAACTCTTCATCATGTTCCCAAACTCTACGATTGGTCGTATAAACAGTGCCTGTCCAATAATCTAATTCATGTTTTTTAATCATTGAAGAGACAGAACGTTGTAAACGGAATGAAGGTAAAGCTGGAACTTCTGGAGGGAAATAATCATTAGAAGTACCTTCACCGCGAATAGCAGCCAATGGTAAAATTAAATCACCCACAGCAGTTTTCTTTTTTAATCCACCACATTTGCCCAAAAACAAAGCTGCTTTCACATCAATTGCAGATATTAAATCCATAACTGTTGCAGCCATCGCAGAACCCATTCCAAAATTAATAATGGTAATTCCTTCCGCTGTAGCAGTCTGCATAGGCTTGTCGTAGCCCAAAACGGGAACATTAAATTTCTGAGCAAACATCTCAACATAATTAATGAAGTTGGTCAATAAAATATATTGCCCAAACTCCGTTAAGGGTCTTCCCGTATATCTTGGTAACCAATTCTTTACAATTTCTTCTTTTGTCATAATTTTATGGATTAATTTTTTTTGCTAAATCAAGTGCATCTATAAAATTCAAATCTTCTTTTCCTTTTATTACCAATTTATGGCAAACTTTATTTCTTACAAAGGCTATAATTACGGATTTTTCTGGGTTTGAATTACTAACTTCAACAGCAATTGCATACTCCCCAAAGAACTTAATTTCCTTGGAATTAAAAATATCTAACACTTCGCCTTTCTCAGTAAAATATTCAAAATTCTCTAAAAAGTATTGAACAGCACTTTGAGGACTATCAAAATGCCACTGAACTTGTTTTAATTGCCGCAAGCCTCCATTTTCACTTACCCAATTTCTTTCATTATTGGATTGCGTTTTTAAAGATTTTAATTGGGATTCCCACTTATAGTTTAAATCTTGAATAATTTTATCATCAAAAAATTGATAATTAGAATTTCCTATAGGTTGGGGATTGACATTTTTGATAGCGGTTGTAATTAGTTTAAAATTCTTTATTTGAATTACTAGGGTATAGTTTTGCTCTTTTAGCGGTATTACAAAAAAATTATCATAAGACTCAAATACTCTTAAAATTTGGTCTAAATAATAACCATATTGTTTTTGTGGGTCACCTTTATATAAAATTTCCATCATGTTTTTATAATCTTTGTTATCTTCCCCAACATGCAGTAGAATAAAACTCTTAAAAATATCCGCAGCTAATAACTTTTGTTTTTTTATAAACTCTTGGTCAATGGTTAATAGCATTTTTTCAATTTTACCTTGATTTTGAGAAACTTGCAGTTCAAGAAATTCTTGAAAAGCCCCGGGCTTATAAACTTCTAGATTTCCATTTTGTTTATCCAGTTTAAAGTTAAAGAATGTATAAAAATCCGTTTCTTTAAACTTAATTACGGATTGATGAACTTGTGCTTTTAAAGAAAAAATACACGAACATAAAATAAATAAAAAATTAACCGTGAATAAGTTCAGATTTACCATATTTTTGAATAATTTGACCTTCAAATTCTAAAATTTCGTTCCATCTTTTTTCTACATCAATAGTTTGTGAGTATTTTCTTGCAAAACCAATAAATAAAGTGTAATGATTGGCTTCGCTTATCATCAATTCATGATAAAATTGAGACAAATCAGGGTCATTATTTTTAAAATGTTCAGAAAGAACTTTAAATCTTTCACAGCTACGAGCTTCAATTAAAGCAGCCAATAAAAGTTTATTAATAAGATATTCTTCTCTACTGTAACCTGCCTTAATACAAAATTGTGCTAACTCATTTACATACTCATCTTTACGTTCCTTGCCTAATTCGTAACCTCTGTTCAATAATAATTCATGAACTCTATTGAAATGCTCAATCTCTTCCTTGACCAAATCCACCATTGCTTGTACTAACTCCGTTTTATCTGGGAATTTAGAAATCAAAGAAGTAGCAGTTGAAGCGGCTTTTAGTTCACAAAAAGCATGATCAGTTAATACTTCGGAAATATTTTTTTCTGCTAAATTTGCCCAACGTGGATCTGTTGGAAGTTTCAACTTAAACATGCTACAAAATTAGTATTTTTTTCATATTTTACTTACTGAATTTCTGAAATCTTACAAGAAAACCCTTGATTTCATTATATTTGCATAATGAAAAAGAAAAATTTACCTGTTGGAATTAGCAGTTTTGAAAATCTTATCAACGGAAACTACATTTATGTCGAAAAACTCAATATACTATTCATTGTTTATTTGAAAGTAAAAAAGAACTTTTTGAAGGATTATACATTTACGACAAATGGAATTGGAATCATAAATTCCCTATCATTAAAATTGATTTTGTCGGTGGACAATTGATTTAACTTTGAAAATCAAAAAAAAATCTATATTTTTGAGTTTAAAATGATACAACATAACGAAAAACCTCTTGTACAAGTAAAACGAAATAAATTCTACAAAAAATATCAAAATCAAGGAAATGTAATTTATTTAGTGGGAATGGTTTTATATCTTGAAACTAAAAGTTTAGTATTTTTTGAATGGGAGAAAATCTAAAAAAATATGTATAAAATTGCGTTTTATATCACAACTTGTATTTTTCTATTAATGGGATTGATTAGTTGGATTCCTTTTAATTTTGATTTTTTAGACCCTTTAAACCAAGCATTGGAAGACTTTCAAATTACGGATTTAGTGTATAAAAAATTTAAAGAAGAAAACCAAGACACAAATATTGTATTTGTCAATATTGGATTTTTGAATAGGAGAGAAATTGCCCAACAAATTGAAAATATCGCTAAGTACCAACCCAAGGTCATAGGTATTGATGCTTTATTTTCCACTCCAAAAGACTCACTTACAGATAGTTTACTATCAAGAGTACTCCAAAAGTATGGAAGTAAAATTGTGATGGTGAATGCATTTGAAAATTATGACCCTGAAAAAGGAAAAGCAGATTCTATTGCCAGTTCTATGCCTTATTTTTCCCATTTTGTTTCTCAAGGTTATTCCAATTTAGATGATAGAACCTTATTGACCATTCGTAATTTTAGACCTTTTACTCCCGTTAAAGACACCATTTTAACCGCATTTTCCGCTGAAATTATAAAAAAATATAACCCACAAAAATTTGAAGTACTGAAAAAAAGAAGAAACGATTTTGAAACCATCAATTACAAAGGAAATTTTGATAAATTCTATGCAGTTATTGAAGCAGAAAACGCATTAGATTCAACCATTGATTTCAACTTCGTAAAAGATAAAATCGTTTTGTTTGGTTATTTGAATTCTGATAAAAATGCTCGTGATGTAACAGACCAATTTTTTACCCCTTTAAACCCCAAAATGGCTGGGCGATCCTTACCCGATATGTATGGAATTGTAGTTCATGCTAATATTATTTCTATGATTTTATCTGAAAATTACATCAACGTAATGTCTGATTTTTTTGCAATTTTTATTGCATTAATAGTTTGTTACTTTAATTTGATTTTTCTTTTGTACATCTATGAAAACCATGGACTTTATTTTAACCTCATATCAAGACTTTGGCAAATTTTTCAATCTTTAATCATTTATTACTTAATCATTTGGCTATTTGATACTTACCTTTATGAAGCAGATTTTGGGTTAATGATTATAACGCTGGCTTTAGCCCCAGATATTTTAGAGTTTTTTATGTCTTTTTACGAAAAATGGAACTCAAAAAAGGTATAATTCTTATTCTTAATAATCCTTTGGGCGTGCCCCTTGCTACGCTGCGGGTCGGGCTGCTTCGGGCTTCGCTTTCGCTTCGGCAATCCTTTTTCCACTTTTTTCAAAAGCGTCAAAGGGCAGTGCTTAACCCTACACATCCCTCACGCTTTAATATTTACATTCTAATTTTACATCATGAATAACCCCAAAATTATATTTGAAAACAAAGATTTTACAATTGTTTATAAACCTCATGGTCTCAATGCTGACCAAGACAAACAAGGAAACCCATCTTTAGAAAGCTGGTTAAAAGATTATTACAAAAAATATATTTATTTAATTCATCGTTTGGATAGACCTGTAAGCGGTCTATTATTAGTAACAAAGAAAAAAAGTGTTTTACAGTTTATGCAAGAAAATTGGAAACACTTTCAAAAAAAATATTGGGCTTTAGTGGAAGGTGAAATTCAACCCAATCAAATGGAATTAAAACACTATCATTTCAAAGATTTTATGAATTTTAAAGCATTAATTTCCTCAGAACCTAAAGAAGGTTATCAATTGTGTAGCCTACAATACCAAATAATCAAGGAAAATCAAAAAAATTCATTATTAGAAATTGAGTTAATTACAGGGAAATATCATCAAATTCGTGCACAATTAGCCTATATTGGACATCCTATTGTCGGGGATACATTTTATGGATCTTCTTTTCATTTTAATGGAGAAATACCCAAAATTGCTTTAACAGCTTGTAAACTAAATTTTTATTATCCTGATGCAACAACTACTTTTCAATTTGAATTTTATCCTGAAGAAGAGTTTTGGAAAATATAATCAAACTTATAATAATGATTTGTATTTTTAACAGGTGTCAGTAAATTTTCTAAATCCAGTATTTTAGCGTATTAAATCACATAAACGACATTACTTTAACAAAATCTATAATCCTTTTGATATTCTTTTTTTCTTTTCAAATGATTGTAGTTCAAAAATTATTGGTTTCAGTTTGGAACACCTACATTTTTAATTCAATTAACCATTAACAACTAACCATTGAACCTGTCTCAGATTTCACTCAATTTGGAACAAAACTACTCTATATAATCTCTAATTTTAATACCTTTCAATTTGCTCGTCACTAAAATTAGATAGCCTTAAACTTTCAATTATATTTATAATTTTAGTTCTCTCCTCTTCAGCTTTTTTCTTTTCCTCCTCCAATAATCTTTCTTTCTCTTCTGCTCTTTTCTTTTCCTCTTCTGCTCTTTTCTTTTCCTCTTCTGCCCTTTTCTTTTCTTCCTCTGCTTTTTTCTTTTCTTCTTCCAACAATCGTTCTTTTTCTTCTGCTCTTTTCTTTTCTTCTTCTAACTCTTTCCTTGTTTCCTCTAGTTTTTTAATGTATTTTTTCTCTTTATCCTCAAACATTGCATTCACACTACGCCATGCCTCTTGTTCCATTTCTATCAGTTTCCTTTCATTAGGATTTATCCCTGAATAATGCAATATCTCCGCAGTTAGCTTGATTTCTTCATTGTCTATCGGATACGGATATTCCTTTATGATTTTACTATCGTCTATAAAATACGATTGCTCAAATAAGCTTAACAACTTATCTAATTTAGTTTGGTAACGGCTTGTAATTCTCTCTAATTGAACAATATAACTATCATGAGTGCGTTTTTCTACAAATTCACTTATCTTGTCTATTATCCGTTTCTCTATCAAGTCTTTGTAATTACGTTCTACCTTGATGCACGCTGAATCAATTTCAGGAATGGTAAAACCTAATATGTAAATCGTTGTAATTGGTAAAATTTGTTTCTCATTATCAATATAATCCTCTTTTTTGTATTGCTCGGCGAGATAGTTTCTAAATCGCATCAAATCAATGTAATTCCTTGCTTTTTGAATTTCAATTAAAACTTTCTTGCTTTCGCCTTTCTCCGTTTTGATGGTCGCAATAAAATCTAAACGAAAGACGGTTAACCTCGCCAATTCATCTATATAAGTAAATTCTTGGGGTTTAACTTCCACTTTTTCAATCTCCTCCTCTAAAAGAGTGCTAATAAAAAATTTAGCAACTCTTTCATTTTCCATCATTCGTTTAAAAACTACGTCATAAATGGGATTAGCAATAATCATAATGCAAAGATAATGAAAATCTTCATGATTTTATACGATTAATCATTATTGCAAGAACGCGAATATCAAAAGAAAAATTTATATTTTTTGAGTTTAAAGCGGTTCAACATAACGAAAAACTTCTTGAACAAGTGAAAAAAAGTATTACGAAAAGTATCAAAATCAAGGAAATGAAATTTATTTAGTGGAATGATTTTATTTCCTGAAACTAAAAGTTTAGCAGTTTTTAAATGGAAGAAAATGTAAATTTGGAGATGAAAAATATAGCGATTAGGAAATATTATCAGTAGCTAATTATCTGTAACTCCAAATTCTTTCATCAATTCTAAACCATAATTTCTAATAACCTGGATAATCTGAACAGCTCTTAAGCCTCTTTCTGTAATATTATACTCAACTTTTGGAGGAACAATTGGATAAACTGTTCTTTCAATAAAGCCTTCCTCTTCTAATTCCCTTAATTGACTGGTTAGCATTTTATGCGTGATGTGAGGAATATCCTTTTTTAACTCACTGTAACGCATCACTTTATCTTTTAATCTCCAAAGAATTGGCATTTTCCAGGTTCCCCCT
>CAZBPK010000047.1:0-6689 GCA_964493765.1 uncultured Bacteroidia bacterium
ATGTTAATAGTCAGGAAGTTAAGCCAATTATGGAAGGCGGTTTTAATACAGGTAAACCCTATGCATCAGAACCGATTAAACCATCATTTTTTGACCCTAAAAATACTTCTTCTGATGAATTTTATTTCAGGATTCAAAGAACACAAAAACTACATCCAAGTTCCGATGAATTAGAGCAAGAAAAAAACAGAAAAACGGAAATGAAAAAGAATTTTCAAATCCGTGATATTGAAGAAAAATCTCAAAAAACTGCATCTAATCCGCCACAAAAAGGTAGGGAATTTATGGGTAATAGTTTTGGTGGTTACTTCCCTAATGATAATAACATTGCCATTTCAAATAATGGTTATATTATTAGCGTAATTAATTCAAGAATTAATTTTTATAACCAAAATGGAAATTCTTTAAATACTTATTCATTAGCAACTTTTGCGAATAACTCACAACTAACTGCCACTCATTATGACCCTGTTTGTTTATATGACCCTGGCTCTAATCGTTTTATAGTTGTTCATTTACATGGTACTACTTCTTCTGAATCTAAGGTAATTGTTGCATTTTCTAAAACGGAAAATCCTAATGATGGTTTTTGGACTTACACTTTAAATGGTAATGTTGGAAATAGAGGAAACTGGTTTGATTATCCTAAAATTGGTATTTCTTCCAGTGATTTGTTTATTACAGGAAACCTTTTCAAAAATGATGATTCTTTTTCTGAACCTGTTATTTTACAAATCCCAAAATCCTCTGGATATAACGGTAGTACTTTGAATTATATTTATTGGTTGGATATAAAAGATGGTGATAACAATACTCCATTTACTTTACTTCCTTTATCTGGCGGATATGGTAATTATGGACCAGGAATATATTTGGTTTCTACAAAATCCAGCAATAGTTCAAAGGTTTTTCTTTATGATATTACCAATGATTATGGGCAAAATCCTTCTCTTCAAAGTTATACAGTAAGCACAACTTCATATACAGTAGGAGGAAAAGCTTACCAAAAAGGCACCAGTAATGTCTTAGACAATGGAGATTGCAGAGCTTTAAGTGGTTTTTATGCCAATGGAATTTGTCATTTTGTATTTTGTTCAGATTATGAGAATGGTTTCAATGGAATCAACTATAATCAATTAAATGTAACCAATAAAACCAATAATTCTTCAAAATTTGGTTTAACAGGTTTTGATTATTGTTACCCTTCAGTAGCTCCATTTGGTAATAACTCAACCAACAAAAGTGTTTGTATTGGTTTTTTACGTTCCAGCGACAATATTTATCCTGAATGTAGAGCTTTAGCAATTGACGATAACATGATCTGGTCAAGTTCTATTACTATCAAACAAGGAGAGGATTATGTAGATATTGCTTCTGGAAATAATGAGAGATGGGGAGATTATACAGGTATTGCTAAAAAATTTAATGCGGCTTCACCTACCGTTTGGTTTTCAGGAAGTTATGGTAGAACTTTTTTCCAAAATTCCAATGTAAATGGAACTTGGATTGCAGAATTGATTAGCAGTAATGCTTCTCCTAACGATAAAATTATTCAAAACGATAAAAACTTTACTGTTTTTCCCAATCCTGCTAATGAAAAATATTTTCATTTATCATTTACTTTACAACAATCTGAAAATCTTGAAATTGTAATTTATGATATTCAAGGAAAATTGCTAAAACCTTTGTTTCAAGGTTGGGTAAAACCCGGTGAACATCGTTTAACATTTAATGAAAATGCTTTATCTCCCGGCATATATTTTGTCAAAGTTTTTAATGAAAATCAAATTATTGCAAATGAAAAATTGGTTATTGCTAATTAATTTAGCCTTTATTTTAATTTTATGGGGTTCCTCATGTAACAAAAAAAACCAAAAAACAAAAGAAACTTCTAAGCAAATTCAAGAAGAAAGAGATACGCCTCAAAATCAAGAAATTCATGCTCCTAAGAGTGATGACAGAATAGAAATTAACAAGAAAAAACAAGAACAAACAGAAAGAAAGTATCAGAATACCAATCCTCCCTCTGAAGAAAAATCTAAATAATTGTTTATGAATGTTTTGCTTATTATTTGTATTGGATTTATTGCAGGAATTTTAAGTGGTGCTATAGGTATAGGTGGGGGTATTGTTTTGGTTCCTGCTTTAATTTACTTTTTAGGATACCACCAACAATTGGCTCAAGGAACTACTTTAATGATGTTAGCTTTGCCCGTGGTAGGTTTAGCAGTTTATAAATATTACCAATTAGGAAATGTAAACTATAAAGTTTCTTTAATTTTAGCTATAGGCTTTGTTTTTGGAGGTTACATCGGAGCCTCTTTTGCCAATCAAATTCCTGAAGAAACCCTCAAAAAGGCTTTTGGTGTAATCATGATATTAGTGGCTCTAAAAATGATTTTTGGAAAATAGAAAATGAAACAAATTTTCATAAAAATTTGGTTAAAATCTTTATTTTCAAATATTGTATTTTGGGGAATAGGTTTTTCAATTATTCAACCTTTTTTGGATAAATGGTTGGGAAACCCTGTAGAATCTTTACAAGATTATATTATAAATGGAGTAGGTACAGGTTTATTGTTTAGCATCCTTGAATCTTCTATTGCCTATTTTTTAGTTAGTAAATTGATTCGTAAATACAATCTACAAGCTACTGATTTTCAATTTGGTAAACCATACATTAAAACCAAAAATTTATTTACCGATATACCTCAAATTTTGCAAAAAATTGAAAATTGGAATAACAATACTTATCAAAAATTTATGGTTAAAAGAATTGATATTCAATCCATTGAATTGCAAAGAGGTCTTAATATTATACAGTTACAAATAGAGTATGGTAAAGTAACTATTAGTTCAAAGCATCGTTTTCAATATTTTTATATAGAACAAGGACAAAACATTGAAAATGTAGAACTTTTATTTTTAATTTTGCAAAATTAATGAATATTTTAAGAAAGATCATTTGGGCGTGTCCCTTGCTTATGCTGCGGGTCGGGCTGCTACGGGCTTCGTTTTCACTTCGGCAATCCTTTTCGCTTTGCTCAAAGGCAGTGCTAAACCCTTCGCATCCCTCACGCTTTTACCTACATTCTTTGCTTGTTTCCTTTATTTTTTCTGTATTTTTATCAAGCTGTAAACAAAATTCCTCTTCTAAAGTCTTTAGAATGAACCTCAATTCTAACCTCAATACCTTAGACCCTGCCTTCGCTAAAGACCAAAATTCCCACTGGATGACCTCCCAAATTTTTAATGGTCTCATTGAATTAGATACTCTTTTAAATCCTCAGCCTTCCATAGCCAAATCATGGTCAATTTCTAATGACGGATTAATTTACCAATTTACCCTTAGAAATGATGTATATTTTCATGAATCGCCTCACTTCAAGAATCACACAAGAATTGTAAATGCAAATGATATAAAATACTCTTTCACAAGAATTTGTAATCCCGCAACCTCTTCTCCCGGCTTTTGGATTTTTAATGGTAAAATTAAAGGTTTAGAAGATTACTTAAATAAAAAAGCTACTGATATTGAAGGTTTTAAGGTGATCAATGATACCATTTTTGAAATTCATTTAATAAAACCTTTTTCCCCATTTTTGTATTTACTCGCAATGCCGTATGGTTTTATTGTGCCCCAAGAAGTAATAGAAAATTCCACCAATTTTTCTCAGAATCCTATAGGTACAGGGGCTTTTGTTTTCAAAAATTGGGAGATTGGAAAAAGTTTAATTTTACATAAAAATGATAACTATTTTGAAAAAGGATTACCCAAATTAGAAGCCATTCAAATAAGAATGCTTCCTTCAAAATTAACGGCTTTTGCTGAATTTAAAAAAGGAAATTTAGACTTCATCAATCATTTAGACCCAATCTTTCTTCACGAAATTTTAGATTCTACCCAAAATTTAAAACCTGAGTATTCGGAATATTCTGTTCTTAAAATGGTTCCTCAACTTTCTACTGAATATTTAGCATTCCGTTTAGATAAATCGGATAACCTATTCAAAAATAAAGAATTACGTAAAGCTATTAGTTATCTCATTGACCGTAAAGCATTAGTTAAATATTTATTAAATGGAATTGGTAAACCCGCTGAAAATGGTTTTTTGCCTTATGGATTGCCCGGTTTTCCCAATCAACTGAATGGCTATGAGTACAACCCCGATAAAGCCTTAGAATGTATAAAAAAAGCAGGATTTAATAACTTTCAAAGTATTCCTGAATTTACACTTTATACAAATCCCAATTATCAAAAATTAGCAATGTTCTTACAATATTCATTTGAGAAACATGGTTTAAGATGCAAAATAGAATTATTAGAACCCTCAACATTAAGAAAAGAAATATCTGAAGGTAAAATTAATTTTTGGCGTGCCAGTTGGATGGCAGATTATCCAGACCCAGAAAACTACTTTTCTTTGTGGTATTCTCCCTATTTTTCTCCAAATGGACCCAACACCACTCATTTCTCTTCTCCCAAAATGGATAGCTTATACACTCTATTGAACCAAACTTTTGATAATCAACATAGAAAGTCCATTATTTATGAAATAGAAAGCGTTGCTTTAGAAGAAACTCCCATGATTTATCTATTCTACGAACAAACCTCAAGGCTAATTCGCAAAGAAATTCAAAATTTTTATATTGATCCTATGAATAACCTTAGGTTAAAACATACTGTGAAGTAAACCAAACCTATTAAAATTTAGTATGCTCTTTGGTTCTTACCTTCGTAAAAATTTAAAAATGCTTTATTGGTCACACGATTGCCACCTGGAGTTGGAAAATTACCTGTAAAATACCAATCACCTTTATGATTAGGTACAGCATTGTGAAGACCCTCTATCGTTTGGTAAACAATGGAAAGTTCAGCTTTCATACCTTCGGGTTTTAAGAGTTGAGAAATTTTATTTTCTAATTCTTTCAAAGAGAAAGGAGAATATATGTTTTTTACCCAATTTTCATTTTCTAATTGATTATTCGCTTCAAGTTCTTTAATTTTTGAATAAGTTTCATCAATTATGTTTTCCATGCCTTTTTCTTTTAATAAGGCAATGGCAGCTTGGAAAGCAATGAATTTTTCAATTTGAGACATATCAATACCATAACAATCAGGATAACAAATTGGAGGAGCAGAAGATACAATCACAATTTTTTGGGGGTTTAATTTTGCAAGCATTGAAATGATGCTTTGCTTTAGAGTTGTACCTCTAACAATGGAGTCATCTAATGCAACAATTATATCTTCATTTTCTTTAACTAAACCGTAAGTAATATCATAAACATAAGATACCAAGTCATCTCTTCCTTTTTCATTGGAAATAAAAGTACGAAGCTTAGCATCTTTAAGAATGAGTTGTTCTAAACGAGGTCTAAAGCTGAGAATTTTAGCAATTTCTTGTTCAAAATTTTCTTGATTTAAATGATTTTTGATTTGAGCAATCCTATTTTGATGAATTATTTTACGTATTCCTTCTGAAAGACCAAGATAAGCGGGATAAGAAGTGTTAGGAATATGAGTAATTATGGTTTTTTCCCATTGATAATCCACTTCATCTGCAACTCTCTGAGCGAGTTCAAATCCTAAGGCTTTTCGTTCTTGGTAAATATCAGCATCATTACCTCTAGAAAAATAAATTCTTTCAAAGGAACATTTCAGTTCGGGTTGAGGCTCAGTAAAAGAAAATATTTGAGTAGAAGCATCAGGATAAATAACAATGGCATGCCCAGGTTTTAATTCTTGAACGTCATTTTTAGAAATTTGAAAGGCTGTACAAATGGTGGGTCTTTCAGAAGCTATAACAATCACTTCATCATTTTCGTAATAAAAGCAGGGTCTTATACCGTTAGGGTCTCTCATCACAAAAGCTAAACCATGACCCACCATACCTCCAATCACATATCCACCGTCCCAATGTTTTGCAGACCATTTCAACCAAGATTGGACATCTAATTCTTTCTCAATTAGAGGTTGGATTTGAGTTTTATCTAATTTATCTTTATATTTTTGGTAAACTTTCTTGTTTTCTTCATCAAGAAAATATCCCAATCTTTCTAAAATTGTTGTTGTATCCGTTTTAAATCTTGGAAATTGCCCAAGTCGTAATATTTTATCAAAAAGATAATCTACGTTAGTAAGATTAAAATTTCCTGCAACTGCTAATGTTCTTGATTTCCAATTGTTATTTCTTAAAACTGGGTGGCAATATTGAATACCGTTTTCACCATAAGTTCCATAACGTAAATGAGCTAAATAAATTTCACCTAGAAAAGGGAATTGGAGTTTTAGGTTTTCAGGTTGATTTAAAATATTAGGATTTTTTTGAGATAAGTGAAAAAGGTTATCGTCTATATCTTTAACAAGGGTTTGCCAGACTGGAGAAGGTTCTATGGTTCTGTGTCTTAGAAGATAAGGATAACCGGGTTCTGTATTCAATTTTAAGCAAGCTAAACCTGCTCCATCTTGCCCCCGATTATGCTGTTTTTCCATTAATAAATACATTTTTCTTAGTCCCCAAAGTGATGAACCATACTTATTTTGGTAATATTCAATAGGTTTTTTTAGCCTAATTAATCCTATACCACACTCATGCCCGATTTTATCTGTCATGTATTAAATCACAAAATGCAAAAATACTGCGAAATTTTGAAAACATAAATTTTATTACAAAGCATTTCATATC
>CAZBPK010000048.1:0-19617 GCA_964493765.1 uncultured Bacteroidia bacterium
CAATACTTTAACAGGTGGTACTGCGGCTACTCCTAATGAAGTGTTAGGCTCTAATAATGCTTACCAATTACATATTAGAACGAATGGAACTTTACGCTTCCGTGTAGCCGATGACCAGCCCCAGCTAATGGCAGAAGGTAACGGAACAGTAGGTAGACCTTCTTATTCATGGAATGGAGATAATACATCAGGGATGTATCGTTCTGGTGTAGGCTCAGTGAGTTTTGCTACTCAAGGAACAGAAAGATTAAGATTAACGAATACACCTCAAATTTTATCCGTTGGAAATGGAACAGTGGCTGCCCCTGCTTGGTCTTGGACGGGAGAAACTAATACGGGTATGTATCTTTTTGGAACAGGAACTATTAGTTTCACTACTCAAGGTACAGAAAGATTAAGATTAACGAATACACCTCAAATTTTATCCGTCGGAAACGGTACAGCTGCTGCTCCATCATGGTCATGGACTACTACAACTACAACTGGTCTTTTCTCTCCTGCTGCTAATAATATGGCTTTTTCAACAAATGCTACTGAAAGAATGAGAATTAATAATTTGGGTCAAGTTGTTGTAAATAACACAACTCCATTTGCAGGAGATGTTTTTTCTAGCTATGCTGCAGGAGCAAATTTTGCGATTAGTGCATACGCTTCGGGAAGTGGTTATGGCGTGTATTCTCAAAATACTTCTACTGGATTTTCTATTGCTTCCGTTCATACCTCAACGGGAGGTAATTTGATTGCTAGCAATACTGCAACGGCCACGGGAAGAGCAGGGGAGTTTCAGACGTTAAATACAGCAGGGACAGCTGCTACTCTTTTTGCTACAAATTCCACTACAAGCACTAATACAAATGCTGCAGCCGTTTGGGGGCAATCAAGTGGTGTAAGGGGAGTGGTAGGCCTAGCTAATTTGGCTAATAATGCTTCAATAGGGGTTAATGGGCAATATATTGGTGGCGGTTTAATTGATGCTATTGGGGTATTAGGCTTAGCAAATTCTTCTGCAGGTTGGGGATATGGGGTTTTTGGTCAAGGTAATTGGAGAGCTTTATATGGCAATGGAAATTTTGCCGTAAGTGGTACTAAAGCATTTCAAATTGATCACCCTTTTGACCCAGAAAATAAGTTTTTATTACATTATTGTTTAGAGTCACCAGAAGTATTAAATTTGTATAGAGGAGTTGTTGAATTAAATTCAAATGGTGAAGCAGTTATTGAAATGCCTAATTATTTCCACTCAATTAACATTAACTTCTCTTATCAATTAACCCCTGTTGGAGCTTCAATGCCTAATTTACATGTTTCAAAAGAAATAGACAACAATGGCAAATTTGTTGTAGCAGGTGGAGTACCGAATAAAAAAGTGTCATGGGTAGTTTACGCTGAGCGTAACGATGAGTGGGTAAAACAGAATCCACTTTCTAAGGTTGTTGAGTTAGATAAGAAACCTCATGAAAAAGGTAAGTATCTAAGACCTGAATTATACAATCAACCAAAAGAAAAAGCAATTTTTGATGTAGAAGCTAAGCCTCAATCGGCTACAAAAGTTGAAATGCAGAAATCTAAAAATTCAGTTCAATAATAATGAGTTCAATAAAAAAGCCCTTTTAAAAAGGGCTTTTTTATTGAACTCATTAAGGATTAAAACAAAAGCATGCAAAAAAATATAAATTTTTTTTGCATGATAAAAAAAAGTGTTATTTTTGCATTCCAAAATAATACGGAGGCCATAGCTCAGTTGGTAGAGCACCAGATTGTGGCTCTGGTGGTCGCGGGTTCGAATCCCGTTGGTCTCCCTACTTTTTTTGAAATCTATTTTAATGATTTCATCTTATCATGAACCAAATTCCATACATTTTGAGTAAGTTCTGATAAATTTTCTTGATTCAAGTTTTCTGTTGATATGGGTTTAAGTATATGTAAATGTATAGTTTGAAATGGGAAAAGGTATAAACTATCTGAATCAGGCATAATTTTATTTGTATTCTGAATTACTACTGGTAAAACTGGTAATTTTAATTTAATTGCCAATAAAAAAGGTCCTTCTTTGAAGGGTGCTAAAAAAGGACCTCTTATGATTCCCCCTTCTGGATAAATGACCATTGAAATTCCTGCTTGTAGTATTTTTTGGCTTTGAATAAAACTTCTTGCAGCGGCAGAGGCTTGGTTGCGTTGAACGGGTATGTGTAATCTTTGGAACATCCATCCAAAAATAGGGATATCGTTGAGCTCTGCTTTTCCGATAAATCGTAATTGTTTGAGTGGTAAAAAATGACAGGCAGGAATGTCTAAATAACTTTCATGATTTGGAGTAATTACATATATTTGATTTTTATCAATTAAATGACGATCATGGATTTTTATCCTAATACCTCCCCATAAAAAGATAAATCTAGCCCATAGTTTATTAAGGGCATGAGATGAATTTTTCCTTTCACGTTTTAGAAAATAATAATGTAAGGGAAAAATAATCAACATAAAAAAAATAAAACCAAATCCAAACCAGACTACTCCAATTTTCCCCCAAATTTTTTTCCATAATGGCATAAAGGTCTTTACTTTTGGGCAAAAGTAGCAAACTTTTTCATTCAACACTTACCACCTTATGGATTAAAAAAATACTGTTAAAACTATTCTTATTTTAATTAATAGACCATGGCCCATCAAACTTTGAACAATCCAAAATTTTTATTTGTTTTGCATAACAATTGAAAAAAGATGCTAGATTTATCCAGATTATTTGTGGTTGGAAATCAAGTTTTAGTACGTCCTAAATCTGAAAGTGAAATTTCACAGGGTGGTATTATTTTGCCTCCGGGTGTTCAGGAAAGTGTACCGGTTTTAAGAGGTTGGGTTTTGAAAACAGGACCAGGAGTAGCACTTCCGCAATTTCAACCCAAACCTGAATGGGAAGAAGATGAGCCTTATTATTTGCCCATGCAAGTCAAAGAAGGGGATTTAGTACTTTTTTTACAGAAAAGAGCTATCGAAATTGAATATCATAATGAAAAACTTTTTATTGTTCCACAAGATGCTATTTTGTTATTTGAACGTTGGGATTCCGACTAATTAAATTTTTCTATGTTGTTTCTTTTACCATTTTCATTTTTCTTAGCACCCTTACTATTTTATAAATTTCATAGATATGCTTATTTACTGCTGATATTTTTATGTATTTCTACAAGCTTACTACCCTTTTTTAGTGGATTTGATATTCTAGAATATTCATGGTTTAGTCTAAATTCTCAAAATTTTACCATTACCTTAAAAAATGATGCTCTTACCCAGCAAATGGTTTTCTTGGTAAATTTTATAGGAATTTGTGTAATTTTCTACTCACAATTTTATTTTGAAAAAAGCTCATTTCGTTATTGGCTTTATCTTTCTTTATTTTTAGGGAGTATGCACGGGCTTATTATCAGCCATCATGCCATTTTAATTTTTATATTTTGGGAATTAGTTGGAGCAAGTTCATTCTTATTAATTGGTTATTATTATGAAAAACCAGAATCGGTTTATGGTTCATCAAAAGCATTATGGCTTAATAAAATTGGAGATATAGGTTTTTTGATAGGAATATTAGGAATTTTTATTGAATATAAAAGTTTAGATTTACAGGTTTGGTTAGAAAAGGGGACTATCCCAATTGAAAAATCATGGATTTTATGGTTTTTAATATTAGGAGCTTTAGCAAAATCAGCACAAGGACCCTTTATGATTTGGTTACCTGATGCAATGGCTGGTCCTACACCTGCTTCTGCATTAATTCATGCTGCTACTATGGTTGCAGCTGGTATTTATTTGCTTTTTCGTTTATTTCCTATATTCACTCCTGAAATATTGATTTTATTATCTTGGTTAGGAAGTATAACAGCTTTATTGGGTGCCATTTATGCACTATTTCAATGGAGATTAAAAGCTATTTTAGCAGGTTCTACGATTTCTCAATTAGGTTGGATGCTTTCTGCTTTAGGTTCTAGTTTTCCTCTAACTGCTATAGAGCACTTATGGGCTCATGCTTTTTTTAAAGCAGGTTTATTTTTAACCGCTGGTTATATTATTCATTATCAAGAACATCAATTTAAGAATGAAGATCCTCAGGATATTCAATTCATGGGAAATTTTTATTCTCAAAATCCCAAAATCTATTTTGTTTTCTGCCTATTTTTTGCCGCGTTAATGGGTGTACCTTTGACTTCAGGATATTTAACCAAAGAAACTATTCTCGCTTCTCAAGAATTTTCTTTCACTTTCTATTTACTTTTAGCCTCCATATTTCTGACAGTCCTTTATAGCCTAAAAGTTTTATTGGCGTTAAGTAATAAAACCTCACAAGCACCTATAACCTCAAATTTACCCCCCTATCCATTAAGTTTACCCATATATATTTTAGGTGTATGTTCATTGTTTTGGGTAGTTAGTTTCAATCCGCTTCATTTAAATAAACCTCACCTTCCTGAAGTTCGTTTTTCTATTACTTTATTTTCTATGAGCATTTTGCTCTTTAGTGTTTTTATTTTTTGGAAATTTCAATCTTTTATAGTAAAACTTTCTTCTCAAACGGTTTCACAATTTTGGGGATTCAATACTTTTTACAACTTATGGATAAGTCAAAAGTTTATTTCTAGAAGTGAGTTCATTGAAAAACAAAACCAATTGGTTGTGAATCGTTTTTTAAACCCTCTCTTTATTTTAGGAAAAATTTTAAAATTTTTTGAGGAAAAGGTTTTGCTTGGATTGATTATGGCGTTAAAAAATCTGTTTGTAACGGGTAAATATGTGGGAATACCTATTTCAATTGCTCATTTTTTTCAATGGATGGATACTTATATATGGGATTTTGGAATATTAAGTTTGACCCATTCTGTTTTAAAAATTGGTAAATTGAATGCATCATTCCATACAGGCAGGATTCAATTATATTTGATTTATTCTATTGTTTCCCTTTTGCTAGTAGTATTATTTTATTATGGAATAAAGTTTTGAGTTCACTTAATGATGTGCGTGAGGGCTTGGCACTGCCTTTTGACGCTTTTGAAAAAAGTGGAAAAAGGATTGCTGAAACGAAGTGAAACCCGAAACAGCCCGACCCGAACAAAGTGAGGAGCACGCCCATATCCCAAAATGTTATTTATCTAAAATTAAAAATTTCCAAATCTATAGATGAATGGTAAAAATTTTCATTTTTTGAAATAGTTTTTTGTATTTTTACAGCCACTTAAAATTATGCGTAAATTTTCATCAGAAGTTGAAGCCGCAAAACAGTTTGCAACCGATTTTGTTCAACTTAAAAAAGAAATTGGAAAAGTGATTATTGGTCAAGAAGTCATTGTTGAACAAATGTTATTGGCTATTTTTTGCAAAAGCCATGCACTTTTGGTGGGTGTTCCTGGTCTTGCAAAAACCTTACTTATTTCTACTATCTCCCAAGTTTTGGATTTAAAGTTTAATAGAATACAGTTTACTCCCGACCTAATGCCTTCTGATATTTTAGGTTCTGAGGTTTTAGAAGTAGATAACGAAACAGGAAAAAAATACTTCAAATTCATTTCAGGTCCTATTTTTGCCAATATAATTTTAGCCGATGAAATTAATAGAACGCCTCCTAAAACCCAAGCGGCATTATTAGAAGCTATGCAAGAAAAATCCGTTACAATTGCTGGTAAAGTTTACCCCTTGGATTTACCATTCTTTGTTTTGGCTACTCAAAATCCTATAGAACAAGAAGGTACATATCCGCTTCCTGAAGCTCAATTAGACCGTTTTCTATTTAATCTTTATGTTGATTATCCTTCTGAACAAGAAGAAATTGAGATTGTAAAAGCAACTACATCTAATCAATCCGTTCAGTTGAATACAATTTTGAATAAAGAAACACTTTTAGATTATCAGGAATTGGTGAGAATGATTCCCGTTGCTGATAATGTAGTTGAATATGCAGTAAAATTGGTTCATAAGACCCGTGAAAGTAGTGGAAAAATGCCCGATAGCATCAAAAATTTGATTAGTTGGGGAGCTGGTCCTCGTGCTTCACAATCTTTAATTGTGGGTGCGAAAGCTCATGCTTTATCCAAAGGTAAATTTTCTCCTGATATAGAAGACGTGAAAGCGGTTACTTTACCCATACTAAGACATAGAATTGTTCCTAGCTTTACAGCAGAAGCTGAAGGAATCACTACGGATGACATTATCAAAAAGATTTTGTAAGATTTTTATACTCAATATTTTTTGGGCGTGCCCCCTCGCTATTGCTTCGGGGTCGGGCTTGTTTTGGGCTACGCTGTTCGCTTCGGCAATCCTTTGGCTACTACTGAAATTTCGTAGCGAAAGGCAGTGCTAAACCCAACTAAGCCCTCACGCTTAATACTGTATTTGATACAGCTACCTCATTATAACCATTTTCCCATAACCATTATTGAAATATTGCTTAGTTTTATCATCAATAGTTCTTATGGTTTGCTCCCCGGGCATTTTTAAAATTACACGATATAAATAAACTCCGTTTGCTAATCTATCGCCATACTCATCTGTACCGTCCCAAGTTGTTTGGGTAATATTATTGCCTACATAAACATCATGGTTAGCTTTTAAATCAATTTCTTTGACCATTTTCCCAGAGATTGTAAATATCTGAATTTTAAATACATCAGGAATTTCTGCCCCGGTTAATGTATATACAAAACGAGTTTGAGTAGAAAAAGGATTGGGATAGTTTATTAACTGTGTAATGGCACTTTCGTTAATCACTTTGAATTTAATTTGATAGGCAACTTTTCCAGAGAGGTTGAGTTTTTTATCAAATCCTTGAACAAATAATATGTATTCCCCATCTTCAAAACGTTCAGGTTTAAAATAAACTTTAGCTTTATTATTGGGTAATGAAGCAGGAATAAATTCTAATTGATTCCCTGAACCAAAGAAAACTCTTGCGGGAGGGGCTGTTTCGTTTGCCTTTTTTAAGTAGATTTCTACAGAGGTAGTATCATCTAAAACTAAAAATTGATTTTCATCATTGATTTCTATTAAAATTTCGGGTTTTGGAGAAACAATATCACCATCTGTAATGTGTTTACCATCAAAAGTAACATCTAGGATAGGATTGATTTTATCTTCAATCACATAAAACGATTTTTCATAAATGTTATTGAAAAGATATTGCTCGGGTTGGTCAAAATTAGGATTGATAGTTACACGTAAATAGTTCAAACCAATAAAACTTCTGTATTGTCCGTTGGATTGAAGGATACGAGTAGGTAGTTTTTTGGAAAAAACATATTCTGATAAACCCAAAAGTGGTTTTAGACGAACGGTATCCAATTGAACGATATCCCCTTGTGCTGTTTTATACTCATAACGCACCAAAAGGCTATCCATATTGATATTGGTAATATTCCGAGCTACTAAGGATATATAAATACTGTCTCCTTCATTGAGAGTATCTTTATAGAATACATAATCGATGGTGGTGGGGTCTATAAGGGCTTCGGGCACAGGTGCATAAAGTACATGCCAATTGTCTAATTGAGGAGCTGTTCTACTGATAGAATCTTTTACAATAGCTTCTAAACGTAAAAATGGGTGTTGTTGTGCATTAATATTTGTTAGATCATAAGTACCTCTACCTAAATTGGAAAGCAATAAAGTTTCTTGACCTTGAAAATTTCTGCCATATAAATTGACTTTAATTTCATCGGTATTAGCAGATTCTAATTGGTACCAGTCCCAAATCAAATCATTCCATTCATTAGAAGGACCTATGATTTTGGTAGTAATTTCACCTTTATATTCATTGCCATACATAAAACCTTCTAACTCTACGCCTATAGGGTCGCCATATCTTTCGATAGCTGAACCCATTGTGGCACCTTTTCGTCCTAAAACTACAAAGTTTTTACCTTGTCCCAATTGTTGTATTTGATTAGAACAACCAATGGAGTACAATGCTTGTATTTGTGAAGCATTCCAAGTTTCAATTTGTGAATTTCCTCCAGAACCTGTGAAAAATATTAAAATATAATCCCCTTGCCTCATATTTTGAATTACTGAAGCCATTTGGCTAGGTGCATTTGGATATGTTAAATACTCATGATAAAAATAATCCAGATTAAAAGTGATAGGCTTTAGAGAGTTTTTATTAAAAATGGTATAAATGACCCCATTTTTACCATATAAATTTAAAGAAGTAAGCCAGCTACCATCTTGATATAAGTTCCTTACTCCACCCGATGCAACTTCTGCACGAATACGAGATTTTATTGGAGCAAATTGCCACTGTCTTTGGATTTTATCCATGAATATTTTTTCGGTGGGGTTCTCAAAGAATTGGGGAGGCCTACTTTGAGCCCAGCCCTCTTTGGGTCCATTTATGTATTTAAATGAAGATATACAATAAACATTTTGTGCTTCTGATTCATCAGGTAACCTTACTCTCCAGTAATATACAGTACTATCCGTTAAAGTATAAGGAACTTTCCATTCCGCATAAAATGATGTCCCCTGCACAATTCCTGATTTTCTGTACATAGGAGAATTAAATTCCCAAACAGTATCTACCTCAAATTCATAATTGGTAGGTGTTACAGTTACACTGTAAGTAGAAGCTTTAAGGATTACTGTATCTTTATTAATAACAGCAAATTCCGTTGGAAAAATACAGACAGGCAATTTGGAATAAATAAATTTTTCGTAACGAACGATATTATTGTTTTCATTGGATTCAGTGATTTCTAAACCCGAATCTACAAAAATTTCAAACATATTAGGACCTGCCATATCCACACCCGACGGAATTGTGATATCAACAATAGCGGTATCTTTACTAATGGTTCCCCACATTCTAGTAATATTGTGGGTTAAGGTTTGTCCTGTTTGAAGAATGGTTTGTTTGATAGATAGATTAAAACTATCGGTAGGTGCTAATGCTAAACCATAATTATTGACCACTACTTGAATTTTAAATTGTGTAGTTTGAGCGGTTATATCATTAGGAATAAAAGAAATATCTTGTTGAGAGATAGCTAAATCTGGTAATTTGGGTGCATATAATTTGAGGGAAGGATCACATTGTAGATTGGTAGTTTTTGAGTGATTGGTAAAAGTTTGATTTTTAGGATAAGTGTTTTCTATACGCCAAAATTTTTCTTTGATAATATTTCCTATGGCAGAGCCTAGGCTATCACGGTAGCCAATTTCATAAAAGAAACGGGTTTCTTCACCTAGAGGAGTTAAATAACCTGCACCAGAAGAAGATAGGTATCCTATACACCCTCTTTTAGGTTCTAAAGTAAAGTGTTCACCAAAAGAATTACCATAAATAGCAAAATTCCCCGAATAACAACCTAAAGCCACCATAAAAGGATATTTGGAATAGTTTAAATAATTGTGAGCGGAGTCAATTTCTATATCATAAATATTGGCAGAGGAGTGTCCAAAAAATGTAATTAAACTAACTCCATTATTGATGGTATTTTTAATGTCAATGGTATTAGGACCAATTACAGCACCTGTACTTTTTTGGTGATAAAATATATTTCCCGCAAAAGGAGAACCTTCAAAAATAGGTTCATAAATTCCTTCTAAATAATAACGAATAGCATTTTGCTCATTTAAGTTTTGACCGCCTCCCAGATGAAGACCGTTTTTCATCCAAGGTTGAAATTCTGTATGTTCGTATTCATTAATTTTTTCTAAATAGGCAAGACCTTCAACATCATTATTTACGTTAATTCTACCAATAGGTACATGAATAAAGTTATCTACGGTATCCATTCTAAAATTAGAAACAAATTCAAAATCACAAGCAGGCTGACCCCAAGTTAATACTTGTGTTCTTTTAGTTCCTCTTAGGTCATGCAAACCTTTGCCCCAAAGAAAAACATATTTCGGTTTTGTTGCCCAATTTTGTTGAGCGGTCATAATAAAGCGTTTAATAGCTAAAGGAGAGGGTGCACCATAACTAAATTCATCATAAATTTGCTCATTTACAACAACTTTTGTTGAAAACCGGTTGACCGTATTGGTATCTCTATAAGTAGCATATTCTTGAGCAGAAGCTAATAAACGTTTATTTGTTATAATGATAAATTCAGCGCCGGCATTAGGGTCAGATAAATTGGTAAAATCATGAGGAGTTAGAATGATAGAAGAATCGGCTAAAGTACCCATTCCAGAACGTGTTGAGTAAAAGAAGTTTACAGTATCAGCAGTAAGTTTGGGTACCACAAATCTTCCAATATTTCCAGAGCCTGTTCCTACAATTCTTGTAAAATTAGACAGATCATACAAAACGATTTCTTCGTTACCGTTAATTGTAGCTCCATTAAATTCAAAAGTGGATTTTCCGGCTGCTGTATTAACCCATTGAAAACCTAAGCTGCTATCACCATTTAAAGTAAAAGTTCTATCATAAGTAATGGAAATCCAACATAATGCATTATTTTCAGGAGTTCCATTAAAAGTTAATCCACTGGGTATAACTCTTACATTGGTACTTGGGCTTGAAATATCATTGATATTGCCTAACACCTCAAGAGTTTTTATATATATATTTTGAGTGGAATAATTGGTACTCGCATTTCCCATTTCTATACGAATAGAATGTTGACCATCCGAAACTCCGGTTAAACGAACTTGGGCTTTTACAGGATTGGTTGAATTTGTAAAAATATTAGGAGTAGGAATGGACTGGTTCCTGGTAGAATTAAAAACCGAGCCGACATATCCTTCACCTGTTATATAATTTGTATTTTCATTGTAATAAGCCCCTCTTGCTCCGATATAATAATTATTCGTATAATTGACACGAGAGGTAAAAAGCATGTGAGTTTGCGTAGGGTAGTTAGAGTAGTTTTGCTCAAAGAAATTTTGATATCTCAAACCCGGTTGGTTATTCCATGTTAAAAAATAGGAAGATGTATCCGTAAAAAGACTATATTGATCATTAGGTTGTTGTTCAGGATCTACAAAATTTTGGAATGGATTTCTATATAATAATTTTTCATCTTCTCCATTCCAACTTTGTCCATAAAATTCAATGAAATCATTACCATCTAACACAGCAGGATTCCCACCATTTTGGACATAAATTGGCACTTCCTGACCTTTAAACATCATGTGTAAATTATTAGGGTTGGCATTTGAGGGTAAATTCAAATCTAAAGCATTTAAACGATAAATACCTGTTTTTGACAATTTGAATTTTAAATAAGTTTGGCTAGGAATCCACCATTGGTTAGCTGTTGGAAAATTCTGAGCAAGTATACTTAATGTACTAAAAATCAGCAATAAAGCTATATAATGTTTTTTTCCCATTTTAAAGGCATCTCTAATTTCGGCTCTAATTTACAACAAAATTCTTGACTATCAATTCAACTTCTAAACTTTTTTTCTATCAACGAAGAAAATAAAAAATTTAGTATTGTATAAACTGAATAAAATCTGTTTTCTATAAAGTGATAAATAAAAAGATTCCAAAAACATAATCATTCCAACTTCATGACACTAAATTCGGGTCAATATCTTAGGATATACACCGAAATGAATTTTTTATTCACTTTTTTTATAATTTTGCATTTCAAACATTTTGTAGGTGAAAAAATATATATTTCTTATACTATTCTTTGGAGTTTTTATTCAAATTTATAGTCAAGAAAAAAAAATAGATTTAGGAGAGATTCGTGGAAACTTTCAGTTAGATGCCCAATATTATAACAAAGATAGTTTAATTGGTGCTCCGCCTGTTCCTGAAAAAATGCGAGCCGCAGGATTTGCTAATCTGTTATATCGCAGAGGAAAATTTTCTTCAGGAATACGTTATGAAGCCTATCAATATCCTTTATTAGGTTTTGACCAACGCTATAGAGGGCAAGGAATCCCTTATCGTTATGTTACTTACACCGATGACCATCTAGAAATTACCGCAGGAAACTTCTATGAACAATTTGGTTCGGGCATGATTTTAAGAACCTATGAAGAAAGAGGGCTAGGATATGATAATGTTTTTGATGGCTTTAGAATAAAATTACAACCTTATAAAGGTATTTATCTCAAAGGTCTAGTAGGTAAACAACGCTTATTTTTTTCCTTAGGTCCAGGGATTGTTCGTGGAGTAGACGGAGAAATTAACATCAATGAATTATTGGACTCTTTAATGATGCAAAGCAAACTACAAATCCGATTGGGGGGAAGTTTTGTTTCTAAATACCAAAAAGATGAAGACCCCGTTTATATTTTACCTGAAAATGTAGCTGCTTGGGCAAGCCGCTTGAATATTTCTTATGGGGATTTCTCTTTTGAAACCGAATACATGCACAAAGATAATGACCCTTCTACCGTTAATAACTTTATTTACAAAAGTGGAAACTGCTTATTGGCTACCTTAAATTATGCACGTTCAGGACTTGGCATTTCTTTATCTGCCAAAAGAACAGATAACCTTAACTTCCGTTCCGATAGAACAGAAACAGGAAATAATTTAATGATTAATTATCTTCCCGCATTAACGAAACAACATACTTATACTTTAGCCGCTACCATCTATCCTTATGCTTCTCTACCTAATGGTGAAATGGCTTTCCAAGGAGAAATTACTTATAAATTCAAAAAAGAAACCGCTTTAGGCGGTAAATATGGTATGGACCTTACTTTGAACGCTTCTGTCGTGCATGGTATTGATACCTCTCAAATTATTCCTTATATTGGATACGAAAGCCCCTTTTTTAAGGTCGGTAAAAGAAAATTCTTCCATGATTTTAATATAGAAATCACCAAACGATTATCCGAAAAACTTAAAATCAATTTGAACTATCTTAACTTCTTTTATGATAAAGATGTGATACAAGGATTAAGTGGTTACGGTGTCGTTCATGCACATATAGGAATTGCAGAAATTCAATATAAAATGAAACCCAAACATACTATAAGAACGGAATTACAATTGCTCCATACGAAACAAGATGAAGGTTCATGGGCAATGGCTCTAGTAGAATATTCCATTTCCCCTAAATGGTTTTTCGCTTTGATGGACCAATACAATTATGGAAATCCTATTGAAAAAAAACGAATTCATTATTTTTTTGGTTCAATGGGGAGGAATTTTAAAAATAATCGTATCATTTTGTCTTATGGAAGACAACGTGCAGGGATTTTTTGCGTAGGTGGGGTTTGTAGAAATGTGCCTGCTTCCAATGGGTTTACAATTACTTTAATAAGCAACTTTTAACATCTTTATACAATGAAAAAATATTTTGTAACAGTTTTAGCATTAGGTTTACTGGTGGCTTGCAATAAACAAAAGAGCAATCAAAATTTAGAAAATCAATCTAAACAAGAACAATCCACTAACGAAAATTCAAAACAAGAAAATAAGATAGATGAGTTTGTTTTTCGTAGCAATGATGGTGTCATGAAAATAAGAGCTAAATTGGATGCCAATACATTTAAACCTGAAATTTTACAATTTCAAGACAAAGGTTCCAATGAAATGGTGGATTTAAAAATAATAGAAGAAAATACTGCTAATGATAGGCTTATAGCTCATAATCCCAAAACCAATGAAAAGTATGAATTTAGCAAAGATTTTATGATGGTAGCCGTAATGTACAAAGATGGTAAAGAATATACATTTAATCGTGAAGTTATTTGCTATTCTAAAGATGGAAAAGTATTAACAACTTCGGGTGGTCCTATGTTTTTACCTTTCTTTTATTCGGAAAATGAGAAGGAAAATCCTAAAGAAGTTCAAATAGCGGATGTTACCAGTGAGAACCATCCTAAATATCCTAACGATAGTTATTTTAAAGGTACTCTGCCCAATGGTAAAAAAGTAGATATCATAGCGCATTCTTATGCAGAAAACAATCCCAAAACAAAGATTACTTTGATAATAGATGGAAAAGAAATTGTATTGGAGGAAAAATAATCCATTACAAGAAAAATAAAGTTTCAGAGTTTTTTTTTCTTTTTTTTGTGAATAGAAAATAAGTATATAAATTTGCGGCGTAACAAATAGAATATGGCAAATCAAGCAGCAGTAAATAACCAAAACCTATGGGGTGGAGGAGAAGATGTAAAGCCCTTAGGGGCAAGCTTCGGAAAAATCATGATGTGGTTTTTTATTGTATCCGATGCGTTTACTTTCTCAGGTTTATTAATCTCTTATGGGCTATTAAGAATTGGTTCCCCAAAATGGGCAAATCCAGAGGAGGTATTCCATGCATTTCCTTTTATGGGAGACGCACATCTTCCCCTTGTATTTGTAGGGCTCATGACCTTTATTCTTATTTTTTCTTCCGTTACTATGGTTTTAGCCGTAGAAGCTGGTCATAGAAATGCTAAAAATGAAGTTAGTACCTACATGATTTGGACTATTTTAGGAGGTATCGCATTTTTATCGTGTCAAGCATGGGAATGGACTCACTTAATTCATGGTGGTACAACTATTTATGGTAATCCCCACGGTCCTGCTGTTTTTGGGCAACTGTTCTTTACTATAACTGGCTTCCATGGTGCTCACGTAACTTCAGGAGTGATTTTGAACATCATTGTGTTTATCTTACTTCATAATGGATATTTCGACCGAAGAGTACAAGCTGGTGAACATGATCCTTATGAATTGGTTGAAAAAGTGGGTTTGTATTGGCACTTCGTTGATTTAGTTTGGGTATTTGTATTTACATTCTTCTATTTAGTTTAATCTTTAAACAAAAATAATTATGGCACAAGACGTTAAATTTGGTAAAAAAGAAATATGGAAAGTTTTTATATTCTTATCTATTGTAACCGCTATAGAGTTCGTTATAGCGTTTACCATGGGCGAGAATATGAAAACTATTAAGAACATTCTTTTCGTAATATTAACCATAGTAAAGGCTTATGGAATCATGGCTTATTTTATGCACTTAAAATTTGAGTTTTCAAACTTCAAATCAACTATCATTATTCCTTTTGCTTTTATAATCCTACTGTTGATAGCTTTAATCTACGAAGGTTCTACATTAAATCTTTGGACATTTCTTAAATAACATTGAGGAATTTTAATTCAAAATTTAAAGCGATTGTTGGTGCTCTAATTATTATTATACCAGCAATCGTTTTGTTTATATTACATTTTTTCGGTAAAAATCAATTTCATACTTTACCGATTTTGGGACCTAAATCCTTAAATAATAATGGTGATACAATTTATCACCAATTACCTAACTTTACATTTACTAATCAATTGAATGAACCTTATGGTTCGGATTCTCTGAAAGGATATATCCATGTTGCGGATTTTATTTTTACAACTTGCAACGGAATTTGTCCTAAAATGTCTAAAAATTTTCAGCAACTACAAGAAAAAATATCCAAATATTCTGATGTAAAACTAGTTTCTATTTCTGTAGATCCTAAAAGGGACTCGGTACCTGCTTTAAAAGAATATGCAGAAAAATATCAAGCAAATCCTCAATATTGGAAATTCTTATTTGCTCCTCAAAATCAAGTTATTGAACTTGCTTCAAAAGGCTATTTTTTGCCTTTAGATGTTTCAGGTACTGGAAAAGAATTTGGAATTACTCATTCCGAAATGGCAGTTTTAGTTGATAAAGACCTTAGAATTAGAGGTTTTTATGATTTAACTAACCCCAATAATATTAAAATCATTGATGAAGATATTCGTATGCTAAAATTTGAGTACTCCAATCCTCAAATGATTACTCGTTAACAAAAAAATGAAAACCTTCATTATTTTTTTGTTTTCTATGTGCTTTATTATGGGTTGCAATAAACATCCCCATCAACATGTAATTCAAAACTTAAAGGAAATTAGTCTAACGAGTGAAGAATCTGCATATCCTTATTCAAAAAACTATAAATTGATTGGCTTTATAGATCAATTAGAATACTATTTCCTAATAAATTGTTATGGCTCTGAAATAAAAGGAAACTTTTATATTCCCAAAAATCAATCTTTTTTTGAATTTTATGGAAAAATAGATGTTACTGGTGCTTTCATTGCAAATGTTTATAATATTGATAGCCAATTTGTTGATACATTAAAAGGTTATTTTGTGCAAGATGAACTCAAATGTGCTTTAGTAAAAAACTATGAAAACGTACTAATCGGGAACATTAATAATGAAAAAAAAATTACCTTAAATCTCTACAGCTTAAAACTGTCTGGTAAATCTGAAAATTACTCTTTTACACCAAAACCTAGACTCTTGGTGCATCATACTTTTTTATCTACAAAAGATACACTTCAAAAAAAATTTCAGTCTCATTTATCCAAACTTTTTTTTCATCAAACCTTATGGAATAATGATAGCATTTATCAAAAAATGTCTGAAGAAATACTTCAATATAAAGACCAATTTGAAGATGAAATGAAAAAAAGTAAGCAAATAAACTCTATTGATAGCTTAAACAGAAGTTGGATAAAATCCATAGAGGTTGTTTATAATCAAGACAGTATTTTATCTTTTTTCTATATAAACCAAAAATACAATGGTCTTTCAGTAGAGAAAACTTTTCAACCATTTGTTTTTGATTTTAAAAAAAATAAGTTTTTAACGGTTGAAGATTTGTCAAACCAAGTTCAAAGCAGTGATATAGAATCATTTTTGCTTTACCCACAATTCATTCGCATTTGGAAAAAAAACGGTAGATGTGAAAAAGTATCATTCAACTAATTTAAACAAAGCTAGTACTGAAAATTGTACTTTTAGAATTGAAATTTAAGAAAAATTGATTTCATTTGTTGAATATTCTACAGATGTAGCATTGCACAAGCCACCTAAGGGAGGATGTAATTTTGAAATTTTGATTTTAACATTTTGAATTCTTTTGTCAGACTCTAATATTTCGTGAGCCAATTGGAAAGCTAAGAATTCTAATAATTTATAACGTTCTTGCATTTTATTTTCTATCAATTGATAAATTTTAGAATAATCTATAGTATCTGCAAGTTGATCAGTAACGCCTGATTTTTGAATGGAAGTAGTAATAAATGCATCTACTTCATAACGTGCTCCAAGAACTTCCTCTTCAGGAAAAACACCATGTTTAGAATGAAAAATCATTCCTTCTAATCCAATAATTGCCATAATTATAAAAAAAAAATTTGGGCGTGTCCCTTACTTCGTTGCGTGTTGGGCTGCTTTGGGTTTTACTTGGTTTCAGCAATCTTTTTACTGCTTCAATGAATTTAGCATTAAAAGGCAGTGCCATATTATTCCTTAAGCATCCCACACGCATACTAAAATTTAAAATTTTGAATTCTGATTTAACTTTCAAACTTTATTTCCTCTTGATTTTCGTTTAAAAATTTTACCTGCTGAATTGGAAATGAGGTATCAGAAACAATTGATACCCATTTAAAATACTTCATAAACCATTGAATTTGTTTAGAATACCAACCTTTTTGAAAAAAAGCTGCTAAATACGGGTGCATAACCACAGTTAATTTTTTGGGCTTAGATTGCCTAAGAATATGGTCTAAATTTTTTTCAATATCATCTGAAATTAATATAGTGGGTTGAATTTTACCTGTACCACCACATGTAGGACAATCTTCTTGAGTTTGAATGACTACCTCAGGACGTACTCTTTGTCTAGTCATTTGAATTAAACCAAATTTGCTTAAAGGTAAAATGGAATGCTTAGCTTTATCACGCTGCATTTCAGACTTTAATTTCTGATAAATTTTTCGTTTATTTTCAAACTTTTTCTGGTCAATAAAATCAATAACAATTATACCTCCCATATCCCTTAACCTTAGCTGCCTAGCAATCTCAACCGTAGCTTCTAAATTAATTCTTAAAGCCAATTCTTCAGGAGTTTCTTCAGATTTTTTTGAACTTCCACTATTCACATCAATAACATGAAGGGCTTCTGTATGTTCAATAATAATATAAGCACCGCCTGTTAAATTGATAACTTTACCAAAAGAAGATTTGATTTGCTTTTCAATTCCCAGATGGTCAAAAATACCTGATTTTGGGGTAAATAATTTTAAGTTTTTTAAATTATCAGGTTGATTTACCGACAAATATTGTTGTAACTCTGTAAATAAAACCTTATCGTCAGTATAAATAGAACTAAAACCTACACTTAGCATATCTCTAAGGATAGTTGCAGTTCTATTCATCTCACTTAAAACTTTCACTGGAGTAATTGCTTTCGGTAAACCACTAGACATTTCCAACCAACGTTGTTTTAACATTTCCAATTCTTCACGAATTTTGTCTAATTCAACGTTTTCAGCAGCTGTTCTAATAATTACACCCATGTTTTTGGGTCTTATAGAATCAACAAGCTGTTTAATTTTTTTCTTAGTTTCTAAACTTTTAAATTTCCTAGAAACAGAAACATCGTTATTAAAGGGTATTAATACAGAATATTGACCAGCAAATGAAATATTGCAAGTCAAACGAGGACCTTTTGTAGAAATAGCTTCCTTTAAAATTTGTACTAAGATAACTTGACCTGGTTTTAATATATCAGAAATATTTCCATTTTTTTCAATACTTGGTAATAAGGTAAAATCATTAAGTAAACCAACATTTTTTTCACTAGAAATTGCTGATTTTACATACTTATTCAAACTTGCAAAACTGGGTCCTAAATCTGGATAGTGAATAAAAGCATCTTTAGAAAAACCAATATCCACAAATGCGGCATTTAGGCTAGGTAAAATTCTTTTTACCTTACCTAAATAAATATCACCTACCGCAAATTCGTTATCTTTTTTTTCAAAATGTAATTCCGCTATTTTCTTGTCCTCTAATATAGCTATTCTTAAACCTTCTTCGTTGCTGCTTATAACTAATTCATTTTCCACGACAAATAGGTTTTAAATACAAGAAAATAGTTCATCTAAATAAACACAAATTATTTTTTCTTTTTGTGTCTATTTTTTCTTAATCTTTTTTTACGTTTGTGTGTCGCAATTTTGTGTCTTTTTCTTTTTCTTCCACAAGGCATATCTATCTATATTTTAATGGTTAAACAATTCTAATTTGGTTTTAATTTTTGATTTTTGTACTTCACTATTGGAGTACTTTAAAGCTAATTCATAATGCTTAATTGCTTCATCTCTTTTGTTTAGCATTTGATATGCTTCCCCTAAGCCAAATAAAACATCTGCATTTTGAGGTTGTATTTTTAAACATTTCTCAAATCTTTTTAAAGCTTTATCAGGTTGATTGCTTTCTAATGAAAAATAACCTAAATAATAATTGGCTTCAAATTGATTTTCATTTTTTTGAGTAATTTCCACTAAATCTCTAATACCCTCCATAATCTTATTGCTATTCTTACTTTTTACTTTTAAGATAGCCAATTTCACTTTCCAAATGTTGTTTTCACTGTCTTTTTGAGAAAGTTGTTCAAAACTTTCCAAAGCTATAGTATGAATGGAAGTATATTGAACAGAGTCCAATTTTAGGATATCCAAAGCTTGCAATGCTAAATCTCCTAATTTTGAAAGATTAGCTTGATCATTATTAAGTTCTACTAATTGCTTTTGGTAATGAATAGCATGATCTAAATAATTTTTATTTAATGCTAAGCTTACCAACTGGTTGAGAATATCTAATTTCTTGGAAGGTAAATCTTCGTTTTTTAATTTATTTT
>CAZBPK010000049.1:0-2065 GCA_964493765.1 uncultured Bacteroidia bacterium
GTAAAACCCTATACCCTTCATCAAGAAAATGAAAATTCCCAAAGATTTGAATAAAAAAACGGAACCCATTGTAAATGATAAGCATAATACATTTCACAAAAATCTTTTAAATGTTTTTCAAAATTCAGTACTAATCCATCCAGAGAAAACTATACTTCAAAATAAGCATAAAGCTCTAAATTATCAAGATTTGAATATTGCTACCAATCAGTTTGCTAATTTTATTCAAAAAAAATTTAAAATTAAAGAAAACGATATAATAGCAATCCAAATGCCCAGAAGCTGGGAAGCTATAGTTTCTATGTTAGCAATTTTAAAACTTGAAGCTATTTATCTTCCTATTGACATTCAATATCCTACAGTGAGGACGAATTATATTTTAAATGATTCAGGTGCAAAGTTAGTAATTACTGAAGAGTTTTTTAAAAAATTTTGGTTACAGAAAAATCTGTACTCTGTCAAAAATCTAAAAGAGTATTACGATCAAGAAAATCCTAATATTTATTGTATTTATACCTCTGGAACTACTGGTAAACCAAAAGGTTGTGTAATTCATAATGATGCTTTAATGAATTATTTAGAGTATTGTAAAACCTACTTTGCTAATTTGCAATTTACTCATATTCATTGGTTTACTTCTTTAGCATTTGATTTTACTGTTACTTGCATTTGGAATTCCTTAATTTTAGGGTACCCATTAATTATTCATTCTGAAGATGAAAATTTACAAACAGTTTTAAATCATGTATTTACAGATGAAAATTGTCATTTTGTAAAAATTACTCCAGCTCATATCCAATTTTTGGATTGTAATGGTTTAAAAAATAGAAATTCTGAATTGAGGATTGTTGTTGGTGGGGAAGAGTTCACAGAAAATCAATTCAGAATATTAAAAAATATTAAAAACTTTTGGGTTTTTAATGAATACGGACCTACCGAAGCAACAGTGGGTTGTATTGTTTTTACTATGGATTCTTCTTTTGAAGGTAAACCCCTGATTGGTAAACCCATTCCCGGTTTAAATGCTTATGTTTTAGATGAAAATCAAAAAATTGTTGAACCCAATCAAGTAGGTGAATTGTATTTATCAGGTTTAGGGTTGGCAAATGGTTACTTAAATGCTCAGGAATTAACTTCAAAAAAGTTTTTTCAGAATCCATTTTTAGAAAATAGTTATTGCTATAAAACAGGAGATTTAGTTAAAATTTTACCCGATGGAAATTTGGATTTTGTAGGAAGAATTGACTCTCAAATTAAAATCCATGGAAATAGGATAGAACTCACTGAAATTGAATGGAATATATTGAAAATCAATACCGTTCAACAAGTTGTTGTTTTGCCTTATGAAAATCAAAATGATAAAAAGTTAATAGCATTTGTGCAAGGAGAGGCTTCTGAATCCCAAATTTTAGAGTTTCTAAATCGTCTGTTACCTGTTTATATGATTCCTTCAATTATTTTATTGAACCACTTTCCGTTGAATGTACATGGAAAAGTTGATAATCTTGAACTTATTAAAATGTATGAAGCTCAGCTTTTTAATAATGATATAATTTTTGAAGAGTTTTTAGATATTAATGACATAAAAGTTATTGAATTGTTTGCAAAAACCCTAAATTTACCTGTTGACTCTGTAGGTTATCACTCTAATTTTTTTCATATTGGAGGAAATAGTATCAAAGCCATCAAATTATTGCATCAATTTTATTTAGAATTTTCTATTCATTTGCCTTTAAAAGCCTTTTTTGAAAATCCTACGGTTTCATTTTTGTGTTCCCAAATTTCTTCCACTCAAAAGTCCACAAATACTATTACCAAAGCTCCAGATTTAGAAATTTATTCTTTATCTTCCTCTCAAAAACGTTTATGGGTTGCTTGCCAATCTATTGATGTTCCTTACGCTTATAATATACCCGATTTTACAAAATTCACTTTTTCCATTGAGGAAGATCTATTCATAAAGTCCTTAGCGTTGATTACTCAAAAATATGAGATTTTAAGAACTCAATTCGTTGAAATTGATGGAATACCTTATCAAAAAATCTTAGAAACTATTCCTATAGAT
>CAZBPK010000050.1:0-1766 GCA_964493765.1 uncultured Bacteroidia bacterium
GAAAAGGATAATGCTGTAGCAAAATATGCATTAGAAGGACTGCCTAATAAAATTCTTGCCTCAGAGTATAAACTTATGCTACCAGATGAAAAACTACTCGCTAAAGAAATTCAACAAACAAGAAAAATTCTTGAAAATAGAAAAGTGATGAGGAAGTGATGGAATGGATACATACGAAATTAAATCAATTGTTAGAAAAAAATGATTCAGGAGTCTGGGGCCCTGAAGATAAAAATTTAGGTATCAGCATTTTAAGATCAAACAATTTTACTAATGAGGGATTACTTGATTTTTCAGAACTTACTTATAGAATAGTTGATTCCAGACTTATAGAAAATAAAATTTTAAAAAAAGGGGATATTCTACTTGAACGTTCTGGTGGAAGTCCAAATCAACCAATCGGTAGAGTTTGTTATTTCGAATCAGAGAATCAAAATCATCTTTTTGGTAATTTTATTTCAAGATTAAGAACTAAAAACAAAATCTGCTTATCGAAGTATCTCTTTTGGTATTTATTTTATTTTCATAAATCTGGTAGAACTTTACTCTTAACTAAAAAAACAATTGGCATTCAAAATCTTCATTATAAACTTTACTTGAATATTGATATCCCTCTCCCTCCTCTTTCCGAGCAGCAACGCATTGTTGAAATATTGGACCAGGCAGATGAGATACGCAAACTCCGCAAACAAGCTAACGAAAAAGCAGAAAAAATAATCCCCGCTTTGTTTTATGAGATGTTTGGGGATATAAAAAGTAATCCCAAAAATTTCAGAAAAGTAAAAATGGGTGATGTACTCAAAGTAAAAAGTGGGTATTCACTTACTTCTGCAATGATGAATAAAGATGGAATATATCCAGTGTATGGTGGTAATGGTATAAATGGTTATCATAATCAATTTATGTTTGAGGAATCTAAAATAGTTATAGGGAGGGTTGGAGCATATTGTGGAAATGTGTTTTATAGTAAACCTAAAAGCTGGATTACTGATAATGCTATTTATGTGAGTGAAAAGACAAGTGATTTGATCGATGAATTCTTGGTCTATCAATTAAAGGTTTTGAATCTTAATCGATACGCTGGAAGAGCTGGTCAGCCATTAATTTCTGGAAATAGAATATATCCTATAGAAATAATTATACCAGAAAAACCATTACAAGATAATTTTGTTAGAAGATTAAATAATTTTGAAAATACATTTGAGCTAAGAGCAAAATCTTATGAAAGAATTAATCGTTTATTTGATATCTTACTTTCCAAAGCCTTCGACGGAAGTTTAACAGCTTCCTGGCGTAAAGCACATATGCAAGAACTACTTAAAGAAATGGAAGAACAGAAAAAATATTTAGAAGGTAAAATAAATGCCTGATAAAAAAGGAATTGACCTTAAAGACGAAATAATCAATATATTAAGAGAAGTTCTAAAACCTCTTTCTATAGACCAATTAACCCAATTAATAAACGAGAGAGGCAATTTTGAACAATTGGATGGCTCACCAATAAGTACTCGGTTAGTTGAAAATAAAATTAAAACACTTCCTCAGTAGTTTATATATGAAACAGGGTTAGTAAGGCTTGTTGACTGGGAAGAGCTAGAAGAAATACGAGATGTATTGGTTATGGTAAATACCCGGCTTTCAACAAAAGAAATTGCACAAAGCCTTAATGAAAACAAACCTTCTAATGAAGACAAAGTAACTGCCGGTCAAATTTATCTCCGTGTTAAAAGATATCCCACTTTATTTAAAGTCGAAGGAGATGAGGT
>CAZBPK010000051.1:0-6636 GCA_964493765.1 uncultured Bacteroidia bacterium
GCAACTTTTTTAGGAAGGAAAGGGACAAAAATAATATCTCTCCATCAGGGTAAAGAGGAGAAAGAATATTTTCTTTCTCCCTTTCCTTGAAAAATATAATTTTTTTACTCCAAAAGTTGCATTTATTAGTTGAATTTAGTATTTGGCGTAATTGATGGACAGCAAAGACTTACAACAATTGTAATTTTTCTTTCTGCTCTATTCAAACGATTAAGAACGATTAGAGAACTCACTGAAACTGAACAGGAAATTTTTGAAGATATTATTAAACGAAATTCAACCTATCATTTTGAAACAGTTGACTATGACAAACAACTTTTCAAAGATTATGTAATCGACCAAACCAAAAAAGACAAAAACGGACTTGAAACCGCATCAGCTAAAAGAATTGTAAACGCTTTTGACTTTTTTATATTTCAATTAGAAAATAAGGATGAACCGTATTTAGTTAAAATGCTTGACACGATTCAAAACGCAGCTTGCACAACACATACGGTAAATGACGAATCGGAAGCTATTCAGATGTTTATTTTCCAAAACAACAGAGGCAAAAAACCTTCAAACTTGGAAATAATCAAAGCTCAATTTATGTTCAATGTTCATCTTTACGGTGACGAAGAAAAAGAATCACTAATTGAGGAAATTAAAAACCGTTTTGAAAAAATCTACAAATCAATTTCATCCATAGAATACAACATCGATGAAGACGATGTTTTGGTTTATACTTTAAAAGTTCATTTCGATTCACTTTGGGAAACCAGCGCAATTGAAAGAATCAATACACTACTTTCAGAAGGCAATCCAATTCCATTTATACAATCATTTACACATTCGTTAGCAACCAGTTTTGAGCATCTAACAACATTCTTCGGTAAAGACGAAAGAGAACAATTCGAAGTTCATTCATTAATTACACTTGGAGGAATTGGAATCGCGATACCTTTTGTAATCAAGGCTTACAAATTCGGTTTACCTACAAATGCTATAAATCAACTTTGAAGTAAACTCGAATCAATCATTTTACGACATCGTTTAATTGGAACTAAAGCCGGCATTACGTCAAGAATAAATGATGTTTTCCAAAATTTGACAGCAGAGAACCCCGACATTAACCCTATCATTGACAGAATAGATTGGATAAAATCTGGTGGCGACTCTTTGTGGTGGGCATACTGGAATGACTCGGAATTTGAACGTTCAATTCAAGGTGGTATTAACCCATCCATTGCTAAATATATTCTATGGAAATACGAAAACTACTTAGAAGGTCAAGGCAAAAGTGGTTACGCACCCATACGTTTTGATAAAATTTTTAGCCCTGAATTGGAACACATTGCACCGAAAACACCGACAGAAGAACCCGTTACAGCAGGATATTGTGAGTATGACAAGGAGTTTGTACAACAATATCTTGAATGTTTAGGCAACTATTTATTAGTGTCTAAATCACATAATTGTTCAGTAGGTAACAAACCATTTCCAGACAAAAGAGCAACATATAATCACTTGGCTCAACAGCGTGAAATTCAAGAAATGACAAAGGATACTCTGACTTGGACAAAGCAAGATATTCAAAAACGTAAGGAGAAAATAATCAAATTTTTAAAGGAGAACTTTTAAAATGGACAAAGACCAGATTATTGAACAACTAAAATTCATTCGTGATAAAAATGAAAAAAAATTACAGCTCATAGCTACAAAATGGCAACTCAACTGCGTGACAGAGAGAAAAACTTGTTAAAACAATTAGAAGAAATCTAGCAGAATGACTAAAAACACACCAGTTTTCCAATTGGGCTTTAATGCTGGGTTGACAGTTTTGTGCCCCGAAAAGCCCGCCCGAACGCAAGGCTGCAAAACGTTATAGGGCATTATAATTGACTAACAACGAGAGAATGAAACAAGAAATATTTCTTCACGAATTTACCCATAAGGATTTTGAAAATTTAATTTCTTGGGTTAACAATGAAAAGGAGTTAATTCAATTTGCTGGACCAATTTTTAGCTTCCCATTGACAAAAGAACAATTAAACGATTACCTAAAAGACCCAAATAGGTATCCATTTAAAATTGTCCTTAAAATTCAAACTTGGCAATTGGACACAGTGAAGTATATAAGACAAGCGATGACATCGTTAGGCTATGTAGAATTATTATTGGAAATAAAACCTATCGGGGGCAAGGACTTGGTTATGATGCAACTCTAAAACTTATTAAATGGTGCATGGACAATCTAAAACCTAAAACAATAGACCTTAACGTTTATGACTTTAATACAACAGCAATTAAATGTTATGAGAAGATTGGCTTTAAAAAAACTACTGATACCAAAGAAACGACATTTAAAGGAGAAGTTTGGACTTCAATAAGAATGACTTTACAAATTCAAAACCTTACAAATTAATCAATAAAAATTATATGAGAGTATCTTTCATTATTGTTGCTATTTTGATTTTTTTATCAACAGCAACTTATTGTTTATCGCAAGACCTAAAAAACAGCTTGCGACTACAAATAGGTCTTGGACACATTGCCCGGCAAGACTTTGTTTTTTCGCCATTTATTCACCGAGACCTCTCACCCTTAAATTTTGGTATTTGTTATCAAAGAGATAAGAAATCTTTTCAAAATGCTAATTTACGCTTAGCATTACTTTCCCCAAGCCATTCAGACATCTATCAGTTTTTTGATGATAACAAAAAAGAAACTACAAGTCCGCATTTTTTCACTCTTGTAGATTTAGACTATTGGTTTGGCAAGTCAATAAAGCAAACAGACAAGGTTTCAACAAAAGTTGGTTTATCCGTAAATGCAGACATTCAAGCATTGAATTATGTTTATGGAAGGATTGGCAGTTTTGGCTATTTCTCATCGTTTGGATTAGGTGGTTTTGTGAATCAAACTTATAAGTTCAATGATAAAAATAGTTTCACTGCTTACGCCTCTATGCCTATAATAAGCTGGTTTGCCCGTTCACCTTATTTGGTAAATGATGATGAATTTATTGAAAATACAAGCTCTCATTCAGGCGTGAAAACATTTTTTGCGTTCATAGGGGACGGCAAACCTGCAACACTGAACAGACTTCAAATGGTGGATATTGGTGCAAATTACACTTATCATCTTAGTCCAAAATGGGATATAGGTATTAGCTATTTGTTTGAATTTATTCATTCAAGCAAACCAAGAAATCTGCTTTCTTACAAAAATTCAATCTTCTTCAACACAAATTTCAATTTTTAATTCTTATGAAAATCAGATTTATTTTAACAGGATTATTGGTGCTATTTCTTTCAGGTTGTGAAAAGATGTTTATTGAACCGCCCAAGAACAACCCTGAAGCAATTTTTGAGAATCTTTGGACTACATTTAATGAAGAATATGCACCCTTTGAAGAACGTAAAGTTAATTGGGACAGCATCTATAATGTATATCGTCCTCTAGTAAAATCAAATACTACTGACGATGAACTTTTTCAAGTATTATCAAATATGTTGAAAGTTTTTGATGATGGACATATAAGCCTTACCGCCCCAAACAGGCAGGTTTTTTATTCCAACAGAATAAGACGAGAAAAAATTGATGATGGACTATTTAACAAACAGATAATTAAAACCTACCTTGAATCAGACTTTAAAACAGGAACTGACGAAAGTTACATTTATGGAAAAATTAAGAACCAAAATGTAGCATACATCTTTTTTGACTATGTTGCAGACAACTGGTTTGTATTAGAAGAGTTCTTGAATAAATACAATAATGTGAATGGCTACATAATTGATTTGCGACATAATCAAGGCGGAGATTTTACTTATTGTTTTTCTGCAATAGGCAGATTAACTAATCAAAACCGATACGTTTTCCGAAGCAAAACTAAAAACGGCAAGGATAAAAATGAATACACTGAATGGAAGCAATGGTACATAGAACCTAATGGCAATTTTGTAAGCAAACCTATTGTCTTATTGGCTGACAGATATACCATAAGTGCAGGAGAACGTTCCGTAATGGCTTTTAAAACATTACCTAACGTAACCTTTATAGGTGATACTACCAATGGTGCTCACGGTACGATGATAGGTCGTGAATTGGCAAATGGCTGGTATTATTCCTTAGTACCACAAAAGGTTGAACTGTTTGACGGTAAAAGTTATGAAGGCATTGGATTAGCTCCCGATATATATATTAAAAATCTTATAAGTGAAATTGAACAGGGACAAGATAAAACATTAGAATATGCGATTGACCGATTAAAATAACAATGACCCGCTAACAGCCGTTTGCCCCAATGGGGGCTTAAGTGCTTCGAATGACAGTTTTGTTGCAGTTTCAAGTGCAGTTCTTCGTATGAACATTTGTGCTAAAAATTCCCCACCGCGCCAAGCTGTCAGCCGTTAGTGGGCATTATAAAGGGCGACCCATTGGCCAACAAACAATAACCCAATACTCCGTAAATGAATGGCTCAAATTTCTTATTTTTTATTTGCTTTTATAGAAAACAAGTCAGTTTAAGGCAGGATTTAGGAGTAAAGGCACTTTTGAAGCAGTAGAAAAATGGTTTGAATGAAAACCTGAGATTTTTACAGAAATTTCTTGACAGTTTAAGTATACAATACTAATTTTGAAGCAGAAATTTAAGGCAAGTTTCCATCAACAAACCTAAATTCAAAATAGAATGAAACAAACATTAGCAGACCTGCAACCAATCATGATTATTGTGTTGCTTATTACAATGTATAGCATTGAGAGTTTTAAACCTTACTTGGCAAAACCAGCGAATAAGAAACAACACGACATTAATAATTTTATTTTGATCGTTATTAATTTTGTAGTAAACGGGGCACTTAGTGTTGGGGTGTTATACGCTGTTGTTTTTACAGCCGACCACCAACTTGGTTTATTTAATCATGTTGAGTTGCCGAAAGTTGTAGAAATAATTGGGAGTGTTATGCTCTAGGATTTTGGTAGTTACTGTCTGCACCATTTGCAACATAAAGTTCCGTTCCTTTGGCGATTTCACAGGGTTCATCATTCCGATATGGCTCTAAATACATCTTCTTCTTTAAGGTTTCATCCTATTGAAACGGTGTTAACACAGGGAATTTATATCTCACTCGCTATTATGCTTTTCGGTATTTCAGAGACTTCGCTTGTAATCTATGGAACAATAGTTGTGATATTCGTTATCACACAACACAGCAATGTTAAATTTCCGGATTGGTTAGAGAAATACGGGCGATATATTTTTTCAACCCCAGGTTGGCATAAAATTCATCACTCCAATGAACAAAAGTTTACCGACAGTCATTATGGCGACATATTTACTTTTTGGGATAGAATTTTCGGAACTTGGCACAAAGTAAAACCCAATGAAATTAAATATGGCTTAAAAGAATTTGATGATGCCAAGAAACAGAAAGTTGGATTTCTGCTTCGTTCCCCTTTTATTGATGTTACTAAAACTATTTCCATAGATGAAAGTAACGAAAAAGTAACGAACTTATAAAAAACAGTTAGGCAATCATATTGCTTATACTCCTGACCCCAATTATAGTGGGAATGATACTATTCGATATCGGATTTGTAAAAGCAATGAATGTGATGAAGCTTTATTAATTACTAACAACAACTTCCTATTGGGGTTTGATTTAGTAGATAATAAAATTGAAATAATCGTATTCCCCAATCCAGCTTCAACTGTTCTAAATATATCAAATATAAAATCAGCCCCCCAAAAAATCAATTTTTATAATACGTTGGGCGAATTAGTATATACTTGTGAAAATACGAAAGATGCCATCTCAGTTGATATTTCAAATTTTGCAAAAGGAGTGTATTTTGTTTCAATAGTTTCATCTTATAACGAAATTTTAGGAACAACCAGGTTTGTGAAAGAATAAAATTACTTCTACGGCATTATACTAAAATTCAAAAGAGCCGATTGAAAAATCTCTTTCGGCTCTTTTGAAATTTTGTAGTTCTAACAATAAAAAATTAAATTTAGCACAGATTATGAAATAGATATAAGTCTGATTTGCTATAACATTAGGTTCAGACCAAAATCAGTTATTTATTTTAATCAAATTAACTAAAATGTTTTCATTAACAATATAAAGTATATATGTCGGCTTCCCTATAATTGGCGCAGTTCCGATATCAAATCGGAACAAGTGTAATTTTTCTAACTCTAAAAAATGGCATGCATGAATTCAGCCGACTTGTGCCGGGAACACGGGGTGAGTCATGCTACATTTTACAATTGGAAAGCGGAGTATGGCGGGATGGACACCAGCCAACTGATGCGCATCCGGGAATTGGAAGAAGAGTTATTTCTCTTTACTTTGCTTCGCAACTTTGGAATGTTCAACACCAAATTCTTTCATCAATTCTAAACCATAGTTGCGAATAACTTCTACAATCACAATAGCTCTCTTACCGCGTTCAGTTATAGAATATTCAACCCTGGGCGGTACAACGGCAAAAACTTCCCGATGGATAAAGCCTTCCTCTTCTAATTCCCTTAATTGACTGGTTAGCATTTTATGCGTGATGTGAGGAATATCCTTTTTTAACTCACTGTAACGCATCACTTTATCTTTTAATCTCCAAAGAATTGGCATTTTCCAGGTTCCCCCT
>CAZBPK010000052.1:0-38690 GCA_964493765.1 uncultured Bacteroidia bacterium
TACGGATACAGGAACGGGACGAGTGCTTATATTCAAACATGAACCCAAAACAGGACTTAATACGTCTTTTGCGAAGCGTATTCTGTCGTAAGGTTTTTGTAATGCGGTTTGTAATTGTTTTCTGTCTGCCATATTATGTAAAACTTTGGGTTAAAACAATTTTAGGATTGATGATGCTTGGTTGTGTGATGTTTTCTTGGTCAAAGAGTTTATCAATAAACTGGGTGTTTTGTACTTTATGCCATTTGTTTTCTGTTGCCGATGATATGCGATAGGTAATTGCCAATTCTTTATAGGATTGTTGGCTATTGTGTATTTGAGAACGAATAAGTATGTTTGTGGTTGCATTGGAATGATATACTTGCTTCATACTTGTATGAGTTTTATAGTTAAAAGCAAAATGCAAATATAAGCAAGTTATTGGAGGTACAGAGTCCATTCTATTTTTTTGTGTAGGAGACCCCTTAATTGATGTATCGCCCATTAACAAACTTGTGAAACTTGGAAGTTACTTTTCCTTTTCTTTTCCCATACGAAGTATTTCTATTAGCTTATCAAAATCTTTTTTGAAGAAAATTCCTACACCACGATTTGTGGATAGTAAGGTATTGGCAAAACCTAAACTTTCTCGATTAAAGATTTCTATGGCTAATTGCCCTGGATTATCGCGTGTTTGTGCTTTCTTGTTACTGGGTAAAAGTTTGATATGAATAGAAATATTTCCAACGGTTAAGTCTCTTTGGTTGGTGTTCATGATGGCACCATCTCGGCTCACAGTAACTTTATTGTTAAACAATTTAGCTTGAACTAAAACGGTTACATCATCAAAACGATTAGAGGATAAAGATACCCCAAAGTCTTCTTTTAAAGATTGTCCGAGCCAAGAATTGAGCTGATTTGATAAAAGTTCTGATAATGAAGAGGTTACGCCAGAACTTCCAGCTCTTTCCCCAAAAAAAGTATTAGGAGGGGCAAACCTTCCAAACATCAACAAAGAAAATACTTGGCGATTTAATTCTTGTGGGTCATTTTCTATGTTTCTAAATTGTTGAACGATAGTAACCGCTTCATTTTGTGTCAAAGTAGGCATAATTAAACTAAGGCTGATTTCAGGATTGAGTAAAGAACCCTTTAAAATCATCAATACTTGAACTTGGACTCTTGCAGAATTTCTTAAAGTGGTATCTAAAGAAGATAAACTTGCATTCACTTTATACAAGGCTCTTATATCAATGGAGGCTTCGTAAGGGTCTCCAGACCATGAAATGGTTCCACCTTCTTCTAATAAGAATTTTTTATTGATAACATTTTGAGTAGTAAACAAATAGTCTCCTTTTTGGATTGTGTATTTGCCTAACATACTAAATTCACCATCAGGAGTAATGTTTAAAGCAATATTTCCCAATCCGTTTCCATGAATAATATCACCCGCTTTTTCATCAAAAATGATAAACATATCGGCATCAGGAGTAGCTTCTACATTCATATTCAACTGAACTCCAGAAATTTTTAATTTATTTTTAATTCTTTCCGTACTTTTTCCTTTGAAATAAACATAATCTAAGCGAGAACCTTTGACGTAAGAATTAATAGGAATATGAATAGAAGTGCCAGCATCTGTAACTAAATCGGCATTAATAGTGGTGATATTGGTATTTCCAACAATTTCTAACCAGCCTTTTTTGACGATAGCTTTGCCATAAAAAAGTTCATTATCTTGTTTTTGTGTATTCAGAACAGTAAAACTATTGATATTTGTAAATAAGAACTTATATTGAATTTCGGAAATTTTAGAATAGTTTAAAAATCCGTTTGCAAGAGCTGTTTTCCCTTTAGAATCTTTGATTTCAACATCTTGTAATGTTAGGTTACTTTGATTAAAACGAATAACACCGTTATCGGTGATGATAAATTTGGTTTTTAAATACTTAATACCCACGCTTGCATTTGCAAATTTGGCTAATCCAAAAATTTTGGGTTGGTCTATATCCCCATTGATGGATAAATTATCTAAGGTAATAGCACCTTTTAAATCGTAAACATAATCATTAATAAAGGGTTGAACGAGTTTGAGGTTTAAATTGGAAGTAGTTAAATGAAAAATCAAAGGAGAGACCTTGTCAATAGGATTGTAAAAACCAGATAAGCCCAAAATGGTATCATTTTGTTGAATTAAGCCTAAATTTAAGGAAATAGCGTTTGTACTTTCAGCCCAGTTAGAAACTATATCTAATTTACCGTAATCAATATTATGGAAATTTAAGTTTTCAATTTGTCCGTTAATATTGGCTAAAGGCGCTTCAAAAGGTTTTTGAATAACAATTTTTGCATCTATATTTCCTTTGAGTTTAGAATGAATAGGATAAACTTTATGAATAGTTTGTAAGGCTAAATCATGGATTCTTAACGTTAAGCGGTCTTTTTTATCAGAAACTTCCCCAGAGATATTAATAAATTCGTCTTGATGATTGATTTGTAAATTTTCAATAGCAAAAAAGTCTCCTTTAAAAACCATTTTATTTTCGGAATTAAAAGTCCATCTTGTATCTCCCAACTGGGTAATGGAATTTTGTTCGTCAATTTTGAGGTAGGATAAAGTATCAATTTGCCCGCTGGCAATCCAACGAATACGATTATTCAAATTGGGTTGATTTTGTTGAGCGGATATTTCAAAACCAAAGGCATTTCCTTTAATATTCGGTTTTAAAGCAATAAGGGAAAGTTTAAGTCCACTAGATTTTAAAGAATCCAATTTTAATAATGCGTTCATATCCCAATCATTAGCATATTGATTTTTGATAATTTTCGTGGAAATATCCACCTCGTAAGTTTTGATTTTATTATAAATCAACGAATCCGATTGGAACACTAAATCCAACTGAATATTTTGAAAATAATTAAATGCAACATTCAAATTACTGTGTTTTGCAATGGAAACTTTTTGTTCAAAAAACTCAAATAAAGGGCTTATATCTAAAATTTCAGCATTGATTTTTAAAGTGTTATCTGTAAAAATAACGTTGTTGTTGTGGTAATATTGTTGTAAACTATCGGTTTGATTTTTGAAATATAATTTTAATTCTCTCCAAATTTCTAAGCCTAAATCTGGTAAATTTTTATACAAAAAGTTTGTAGATAATTCAGCATTTAATAAATCAGAATAAATGTTGATGTTTTTATGTTGATTTTCATTCTGAATAACAATTTCGGCATCATCTACAAAAAGCTCTAAATTTTTGGGTACATTCAATAGATTGGCTTTATAGAGTCTTGCAAAGCCTTTCATTTCATCTAAGGAATCTCCTTGCAGCTTAATATCTAAGAAACTAGAAAGTACATAAGATTCCTCAGTAATTTGGAAATTTTTTAAATCTAATTTTCTAAGGTCTCCAAAAACATTATAAATCGGTTTACCATTAAAATCAAAAGCAATATCCACGGTTGCGGAAGCCACTTTATCCATTAAATTTACATGTCCCTTCAGTACTTTTTGGTTAAATACCAAGTTACCAGACAAAGAGTCTATTGCATTATTCAGAAGCATAGAATTGTCAATAAAGAATTCTGCTTTGGTATCAATAGTAGCTATATCAAAATTTTTTCCTTCAATTTTTCCTACAAAGTTTAAAGAAGGAACAATGGTATCTGTAAATTCAAACATTCTATCCAAATTTAACTGGGTAGTTTGTAAATTCCCGGAATAGGTAATATCCTTATTCCCGATTTTCATATTAATATCGGTAACAATTTTACCAATAGGACCTTGGAAAACTGCATCTGCAACAAAATCTTTCGGGAAACCCGTAAACTTACCGTCAATAGTCATTACTCCCATATTGGCTATTTGTTTGGGCAATTCAACGGTTGAAAGTAAAGAATCTATATCTTCGGTGTATAAAGTACTATTTTTAAGTTTTGCCTGAATAAATATTTCTTCTCCGTTGGTGTAATTATCAATTCTAACATCTGCATTTAACAAAGTTCTTTGATTATACGCTAATAGCAAATCATTTCCTTTGATTGTAGTCAAATTCATTTTGACTTTTCCTTCCATATCCACGCGACCCTTAAGTGGTAGTGTATCTTCAGGAATAAAATAGGAAATATCTTGAAACGTTACATAAGAAGGTCTAAAATTTAAACGATAATCTTTGGGATTTATAGGCTTAAACAAAGTAGGAAACTTATCATTCCAAATTAGAGCGTCAAAATCTAAACGGGTATCATGTAGCTTTGCTAACATATTGGTAAACTGAAAATAAGGAATGGTATCTGGATAATTGGGATTAGGAAATTTTACTTTAATTTCACCACAAAGACTATCAATAACTAATTGTGTATATCGTTCTTGGGTAGTCAAATGTTTGACGTTTATAAGCATTTGGTCTCTTTTATGAAAATAAAAACCACCCATTAACTGAGTATTTTGTAAATGTAGATTTTGATAATTCCAATGTTCAGGAATATATTTTCTATCCGAATCCGAAGCAGAGGAATCTACAAAAGAAAAATAAAAATCATACAAATAAATATTGGGTAAATCTATGAATAAATCCCTTTTGGAAGGTGTGGTATCATTATCTTCCTCAGCAAAAACTTCTTCAATATTAACTTTTCCATTTTTATTGTATAAATGCAAAGCAGCATTATGAAGTTCAACCATTCTTGCTCCAATCTTATTTTGGTAGGTTTTGGGGTAAATCATTTCATAAAAATCTAAGGAAATCACACCTACATAAACCTCATCAGAAACAATCATAGGAACGTTATTTCTATCATAAAGTTTTACTTTATTCAGAACAATTTTATCCATTAAAGCAATAGAAACGCTTTCAATTTCTACTTTAGCTTTGAGTTTCTGAGAAACAAACCTAGTAATATGAGGTAAGACAGCATTTTGAACAGAATCAAATTGTAAAGCGAAAAAAAGCGTAACAAAAAAAAGGATAAAAGTAAAAAATAGCATAAAAAGCCATTTCAGGAATTGAAACAGCCACTTTCTCGCATGAAAGAAAAAACGGTTAGTTGTAGTAGGCATGAAGTCATGCAAAATTAAGGTTTTATTTTAACATTTTGTATGTTCAAACATTAAAATATACAAAAAAGGATATTCAGATTATAGAAATCTTCATCACCCTGAAAATATAAAAATTTGGAAAAATTTCATTTTTGTGTTTATTTTGTAGATAGAAAATATAAAATGCGTCATCAATTTTGGGTTAAAATACTGATTTTCTTCTTTGTTGCAGGATTGTTTTCCTGTAAAAAAGAAACACCGCCTTCTAAAAATATTCCCCATTTACAAGACGTTTTATTGGTTCTCAATGAAGGCAATTTTATGTCAGGAAATTCCTCTTTGTCTATTATTAACAACTATGAAAATGTAATTGAAGATATTTTTAAAGAAAAAAATACTTTTGGTTTAGGTGATGTTGGTCAATCTTTGTATCTACATCAAAATAATTTATATTTAGTAGTTAATAACTCTAATAAAATTTATCAATTAGACCTTGACTTCAAAGTTACAGGAGTGATTTCAGGACTAACTTCTCCAAGATATTTTTTACCTATTAATGATAGTTTAGCGATAGTTACGGATTTATATGCTAACGGTGTACATGTAGTAAATTACCAAAATTTAAGTGTCGTAAAAAAAATTGCTATTCAAGGCTGGACAGAAGAACTGGCTTTCTATAGAAACAAAGTTTGGGTTACGAATCCTTATTCAGGTTCACTTTACATTATTAATCCTCAAACATTGGTTTTAGAAGATAGCTTAGTATTGAACGGGAGTTTTGGGGCAACCGATGTAGAAGTAGACAGTTATGGAAACTTATGGGTTTTATGTTGGGGGAATGCTTCTTTAAATATCCAACCATCACTCATAAAAATTCAATCTTCAAATAACCAAGAAACTTTTATCTTTCCTAATGGTTCTGCTCCTAGTCGGCTAACTATTACCAAAGATAAACAAACTTTATTTTGGATTAATAAGGACATTTATAAAATGCCTGTTACAAAAAATGAATTATCGGTAAGTCCATGGATAGAAAGTGGAAGCCGAAACTTTTATAATTTATATTTACATCCCGAAAATGATGAAGTTTGGGCAACTGATGCTAAAGATTATGTACAAAAAGGTGAAGTATTACGATATTCTGTAAATGGTGAGGTAATGAATAGTTACAAAGTAGGAATTATTCCGTCTTTTATGATGTATTTAAAAAAATGATTTGGAAAATTTTTCTCTTTTTTTTGGCTATATGGTTATTTTTCAAAATTTTTGGAAAAAGAATATTCTTATATCTTTTCAAAAAAATGGTTCAAAAATTAGAACAACAAACCCTAAAAGATATGAGACATTTTCAAAATCTTTACGATGAAAAAGCTAGGCAATCCTATCCATTGAATGATGAATACTCTGTAATTGTTCCAGAACATTTTGAAACTGGGAAAAAAAAGAAGAATATAACTATTGAAGAAGTAGAATTTGAAGAAATACCAAAAGATCAAACAAAAAATGAAGGAAATTTCACCCACTGAAGCACCCATTGTAATTGTTAATGAATTTAAAGATTTCGGTAAATACAACATTGTTTATAAAAATGATAAACAAATTGTTCATACCGAAGAAATTGATTATTTGACATTTTTAGAATTTATCAATGACCCTAATTTTCGTTTGATATTAGAGTCTGCAACCATGAAAACATGGAAAAAAATACGTTACAGAAAACAAAATTTATTTGACCTTTAAAATTTAGTCTGCATCATCAAAATCCGAAAGATCGTCATCTTTTACATCTAAGTCTGCTTCTGAGTTGCCTGCATCAATATCATCTGCATCAATATCATCTGCATCATCTAAGTCATCCATATCATCTTTGGGAGTAATGGAAGGTTTATTGTTATTTTGAACAATAGTAGTATTAGGCTTTGTATTATTGGTAGTAGTATTCGTTGCAGTATTAGGTTTAACGTTTACAGTGTTATTGTTTTTTGGTAGATTAGGATTAGGTTTTGACTGATTTTGAGCGGATAATTGCTTCTGATAATCAGTTTTTAGAGCTTGAACATTTGGATTGACAGCAGAAGTAATATAAAGCTTTTTTGAAGCAATTGTTTGTTTAGTTTTTGGGTTGATTGCAAAAACCTTATAAATACCATCTTCTTTGAACTTGAGAGTAGCTAATGCATCCATTTTATTTGTGGAGCGTTTTAAAACAAATTTATTAGAAGTATGTAAATTTTTGGCGATGATATACAGGGTATCTTCAGTGATTGGAGTTTTGCTAAATAATTTAGCATAAATAGTTTGAGGGACGGATTCTAAACGAAAGATTGTATCAACCATTACCAAATTTCCAGTTCCATCTAATTTAGAGCCAAACCTTAATATTTGGGCATTTATGCTTTGCAAAATCCCTAATAAACAAAAAGTAAAGTATAGTATTTTCTGCATTTTCTTTTTTATAGAATATTCAAACAAAAATAATAAAAATTTTCTAATTCTTTGTATGTTTGTTAAAAAATTGTTCACAATTTCTAAAAATCTATAATATTACGTAGACAAATTTCGTTTAAGTAATTCAAACATTGTGCCATTTATTGATTTAATCGTTATCTTTGCAAATTATTTTTGAATGAAAAAAATTTTGTTTTTTGGGTGGCTATTCTTTATAATTCAACTAAACCCCTTAAATGCTCAGGTACTAGATAGAATTTTAGCAATTATTGATGAAGATGTTATTTTAGAGTCTGAATTAGAAAATCAAGTAACCTATTTAAAAAAAATGGGTGAAGAAGATAATGAAGGTACTCTGCGTTGTTTTGTTTTTGAATCCATGCTTACCAATAAATTGTTGCTTGCAAAAGCTCGTTTAGATTCACTGAAAGTAAATGATGAACAAGTTGAAAACGAACTTAATAGAAGGCTTGGCATGTTTGTAATGCAGAGTGGAGGCGAAGCTGAGTTTGAAAAAATGATGGGTAAATCTATTCTTCAATTTAAAATTGAACTACGACCCAAAATCAAAGAACAATTATTAATTGACCAACAAAAAAATAAAATTACCGATAATGTTCAGATAACACCTAAAGAAATACGCCAATTTTTTAATCAAATTCCTTCTGATTCTTTACCCTTTTTGCCAGCAGAAGTTGAAGCCTATCAAATTATTATTGTTCCAAAACCTTCACAAGAAAGTAAAGAAAAAGCTAAAGCCAAATTAAAAAACATAAGAAGCCAAATTGTGGCAGGTAGTGCTTTTGAGGATATGGCTAAATTTTATTCAGAAGATGTAGAATCCGCAAAACAAGGTGGCAGTTTAGGGGAATTTAAAAAAGGTCAAATGGTGCCTGAATTTGATGATGTTGTATTTTCTTTAAAAGAAGGGGAAATATCAGAAGTATTTGAAACTCAGTATGGATATCATATCGTAAAATTACACAAAATTATGGGAGACCGTGCAAAAGCTAGCCATATTTTAATTTCTCCTGAAAAAAACTTTAAAGACGAAGAACTTGCATTAGAAAAAATTCAAAAAATTCGTAAAGAAATTTTAGATAGTACCCAATTTGAAGTAGCCGCATCCAAATATTCCGATGACCCTCAAACCAAAATGTATGGCGGCTTAATTATGAACCCCCAAAATGGTGAACCTCGAGTCCCCCTAGACCAATTAGACCCCGAAGTTTATTTAACCATAGATAAAATGAAAGAAGGTGATATTTCTGAACCCAAAGAATTTTACAGTAAAAATCCTAGAATCGGTAAAGCTTATCATATCATTTATTTAAAAAAGAAATATCCTCCTCATTTAGCAAATTTAGAACAAGATTATACCAAATTCAAACAAGCCGCTTTACAAGCAAAAAAAATGGAAGTCATGGAAAAATGGTTTTTAAAAGCTAAAGAACAAGTTTATATTGATATTAAAGATAATAATTGTAAACAAGCTCTTGAAAATTGGAAATAAAATGAAATATTTTTTTATGGGAGTTCTTTCATAATTCCATTAGATGGTACTTTCACTGAGCATCAGACTTTCTCACAACCCAAATATTGATGCTTTGTGTATAATTTATGTGTTTTCGCAAATTGGGTTGGACAAAAAAATTAGAAATTTAAAAAGCACGGATTAGAACAAAAGCACGTAGGGGCACGCCCAAATTCTTAATGAAATACTATATAAAAAATTCTAATCTTTGACCTATAATATCAAAAAATTGTCCTTTGCTAAAAGCAATTTGACCGTTCAAAAAAGTGGTGTCAATAGAAGCATCAAAAGTAAAACCTTCAAAGGGAGACCAGCCACATTTGTAAAATAAATTTTCTTTAGAAACCGTGTGTTTTTGATTAGGATTCACAAGCACTAAATCTGCCCAATAACCTTCCCGAATAAATCCTCTATCAACGATTTTAAATAAAATGGCAGGATTATGAGAAGTTAATTGAACCACTTTTTCGATAGAAATTTTTTGATTTTTTACTTGGTGCAACCAATATAAAAGGCTGTGTTGCACTAAAGGTCCCCCAGAAGGAGCATCAGTATAAGGCAAAGATTTTTCCTCTAAAGTATGGGGAGCATGATCCGTTGCCGCAACATCAAAATATCCTTCTAAAACAGCTTTCCATAATGCTTTTTGGTCTTCTTCTGTTTTTACAGCGGGATTCCATTTGATAAAATTCCCTTTGGTTTTATAGTCTTGGTCATTAAAAGCTAAGTGATGAATACATATTTCAGAAGTAATTTTTTTCTTTTCTAAGGGGGTTTGATTATCAAAAAGTTCAATTTCTTTTGCTGTAGAAATATGCAAAATATGCAAACGGGTTTGATGTTTTTTTGCTAATCCAACTGCTTTTGAAGAGGATAAATAACAAGCTTCATGATTTCTGATTAGGGGGTGATGTTCAGCAGATAGTTGATTTCCATATTTTTTTAGATAAAATTCTAAATTATTTTTTACGGTAGTCTCGTCTTCGCAATGAGTAGCTATTAACATGTGGCAATTAGCAAATAGTTTTTCAAGCGTATTTTCATTATCAACTAACATGTTCCCCGTTGAAGAACCCATAAAGACTTTGATTCCACAAACATTTTTGGGATTGGTTTTTAAAACCTCCTCTAAATTATCATTAGAAACTCCCATAAAAAAGGAATAGTTTGCTAAAGCTTTTTTGGAAGCAATTTGATATTTTTGTTCCAATAACTCTTGGGTTAAAGTTGGGGGTTTGGTATTGGGCATTTCCATAAATGAGGTCGTACCTCCTGCAATGGCTGCTTTAGATTCTGTTGCTAAATCTGCTTTGTGGGTTAAACCGGGTTCTCTAAAATGCACTTGGTCATCAATGACCCCTGGAACTAACCATAAACCTTCTGAATTAATTTCTTGAATTTTATATTTTACATCAATTTCAGAAGCAATTTTTTCAATTCTTCCATTTTTTATCAAAACATCACTAACGAAAGATTTCCCTTCGTTAGTAATTTTGGCTTGCTTGATTAAATAATTCATGCTTGAAGTACTTTCTCAATTCTTTCAAAAACTTCTTCAACCGTTCCTACTCCTTGAATTGAACTTAATTTGTTTTGATTTTTGTAATAGTCAGCAACAGGAAGCGTTTTAGAATTATACTCTTGAATACGTTTTTCAATAACTTCCTCTGTGTCGTCAGTACGATTTAGTTCTTTAGCTCTTTGTAAAAGACGTTGTTTTAAGGTTTCAAAAGGAACCTCTAAAGCAATCATAGAATGAATAGATAAATTTAATTCAGAAAGCATTTTATCTAAGGCTTCTGCTTGAGCAACAGTCCTTGGAAAACCATCAAAAATAAATCCTTTTGCTGTTAAATTTTGATTAATTTGGTTTTTTATCATACCAATTACAACTTCATCAGGCACTAAAAGACCTTGGTCAATTAAAGTTTTTGCTTTTAAACCTAATTCTGTTTGGTTTTTCATTTCATTTCTTAACATATCACCTGTTGAAAGATGAACTAATTGGTATTTTTTAATAATATTTTCAGACTGAGTACCTTTTCCAGCTCCTGGAGGCCCAAATAAAACAATATTTTTCATTATTTTGAAAATCATTGCAAAAATACAAAGTTTTTTATTTATTGAATCAATTTACATTTTTGAAGTTCAAGAAAATTATGAAATGAAGAAAAAAAAATCTTAATTTCGTGCTATGAAAACTACTATAAAAATTTGCATTATTGGTGGAGGAAATATTGGTTTATTATTTGGGAAATCATTAATTCAATCAGGGATTGTTGATATTCAAAATTTACTAATCATAGAAAATGATCCTCGCCAAATTGCATATATTAAGCAATTAGAAATGGGAAAAGTGCAAAATCATTATGAAAAAATTGAAAATTATGATGTAATAATTTTGGCAGTTAAACCCCAAGATGCTAATGGAATGTTTACTGAGTTAATACCTCATTTGCATTCTCAACAAATTATTTTATCCTTTATGGCGGGAATAAAAATACAAACCTTGAAAGATAAATTAAAAGTTGATAGAATTTTTAGAGCTATGCCCAACTTACCTTCTCTTTTGGGAGAAGGAATGATTGTTTATAGCCAATCAGAAAATATTCCTAAAATTGAAACTTATTATATAGAAAATCTACTCAGTACAACAGGCAAAACTTTATTTGTTGAAAATGAGAATTTAATTGATGCAGCAACAGCAATTTCCGGTTCTGGTCCTGCGTATGTATTTTATTTTTTAAATGCTTTGGTTGAAGCTGCACAAAAAATGGGTTTTTCTCAAAAAGAAGCTGAATTATTAGTATTTCAAACTTTTTTAGGTTCTATTCATTTACATCAAAATCATAATTTAAATTTTGAAGAGTGGATTAACAAAGTGGCATCAAAAGGTGGAACCACAGAAGCAGCTTTAATTCATTTTGAACAAAATCATATCAGTGATAATATCATTGAGGGTGCTATGAAAGCTTTAAAACGTGCCCATGAGTTAAGTAATGTGGATTTGTAAATATTAGTTATAATTTATTGTTCACCAATTGATTATAGAATATTATCCTATAATTTGACCCTTTGCAAAAACTTTGTTGTTATAGCATATATTCTTCGCTATTTTTGTATTCATGAAACTCATTTACTTTTTTGGTGTAGTAATTTTTAATTTACTCTTTTGGAATAATTTATGTTCTCAAACTATACAAGGAAAACTTTTAGATGCCCAAACTCAAGAGCCTTTACCTTTTGGTAGTATTCAAAACCTGAATAAAAATATTGCAGTGCTTTCTGATTTGAATGGAAATTTTAGAATTATAGCAGATGATGAAGATAAAATCAAATTTTCCTATTTAGGTTACGAAGCCCAAATTTTTAAAGGTAGAGAATTAAAAAACCTTCAAAAAGTTTTACTGAAAGAAAAAAATATTGAGATTAAAGGAATAACCATTACCTCCAAAGATAATCCCGCATATCGTTACATAAGGCTTATTCAACAAAATTCTGCAAGAAATAATCCATTGAATCAAGAACAGTTTAGTTACACTTCTTATAACAAAATGAAAAGTTTCCCTGAAAATCAAGAAATTGTTGACAAACAATATCAAGGTTTTTTTTCCAAATCTGATTTTTTTCTATGGGAAACTGTAACAGAAAGAAAATATAAAAGACCCAATAAATCTAACGAAGTAGTAAAAGCCTCTAAAATGAGTGGATTGCCAGGCATGGTAATTCCATTTTCTCCTACAGATTTTCAAGATTTATCTTTTTATGATAATTGGGTTAAGGTTTTAGGAATTGAAAATTTATCTCCAATCGCTTCAACAGCTCTCAATCATTACGAATATGAAATCAAAGATACCTTATTTGTTGGTAAGGATTCTATCATAAGTATTCAGTTTTATCCTAGAAAAAATAAATTCGGTTTTAGAGGAAATTTAAAAGTTCATACTCAATATTACCAATTGGTTTCAATCATAGCCAATATGGATATTCCAGAAGATTTTACTTTCGCTAAAGACATCAAAATTCAGCAACTATATGAACAATTAAATGATACATTATGGTTTCCAAGCCAATTGAATACCAGTATTTTGATGAATATTTTTGTTTCTTCTTCACAAGCAAATAAAAATGATTCTACTCAAAAAAGCCGTTTAGTATTAAATGTGGAATCCTTTTTAAAAGATATTAACCTTCAACCTAACTTGAAAAATAAAGAATTTTCCAATATTGAACTAGAAGTAGACCAATCCGCTTCCCAATTAACAGAAAAAGTACTAGAAGAACAACGGATTCAGCCCCTCACAGAAAAAGAACAAACTACTTATGTTAAAATTGATAGTCTTGGACAAAAAGCTAAATTGGCTATGGTAGTTAGACAAATCAACAAATTACAACAAGGTTTAATTGGTACCCAATATTTTGATATAGATTTAAAACGTATTTATTCTTACAATTGGCTAGAAAAATCTCGTTTAGGAATTGGGTTACAAACTAACGAAAAAATTAGTAATTTTTTCAATTTAGGCGCTTGGACAGGTTATGGTTTTGGCGATAAAAAATGGAAATATGGTGTTTTTTCTCAAATTTTTCCTTTTAAAAATAAAGAATTTAGGCTTCATTTAAACTATGAAAATTCTGCAAGAGAATTAGGTTCTGCTTTGCGCTATGAACTCAGAAATTTTCAATGGCTTTACCAATATAATCCTTATAACTTAACTATTCGTGATTTTTATATTAAAAATTGGGAATATTATAAGCATTACTCTGTAAGCCTCTATTTCCCAATTATTAACAACTTAAACGTTGAATTAAAAGGTATTTATGAACAAGTTCAGCCGAGTTTTCATGCACAAACTCAAAATTTTGCTGAAGCTGTGGTTAGATTACGTTATGCTCCATTAGAAAAATTAACTCGTTATAATGGAAAACTGTTTATTCAAGAAAACAAAGGTCCATTATTTTGGGCAGAATACAGAAAAGCTTTGCAATTGCTAGATTCTCAAAATGAACATCAAACCTTATTTTTGGGTTATCAACACAAATTAAATTTTCATAAACTGGGAAAACTCAATATTTGGTTTATAGCTTCTCAAGTTATGAATAATGAACATTTAAGTCGTTATTCGGTTTTAAGAACCATCGGTAAACCTGCTTATGTTTCTGATAATCATTCATTTAATACACTACCTTTTTATATCTTTACAGCAGAACAACAAGTTCAATTAGAATTAAAACATGCTTTTAATAACCCTAATTTTCCCTCAAAAAAGTATTCCCCTGATTTAGTAATACTGGGACAAGGTTATTACGGAAAATCTACAAAATCTATCCTTCCTTTGGAATATGAAACTTATGTTTTAGACAAAGGATACGCAGAAGTAGGCTTAGCAATATTCAATTTATTTCCAGAAAAAATTGCTAAACAAATTAGCAGTTTAAGATTTTTAGGCATAGGTTTTTATTACAGAGTTTACGGAGAGTATGACTTTTTGAAAGCATATACACCGTGGGCTTTTAGGATTGTAAGCATTTGGTAAGCATCTTTAAGAAGAATTTTTAGAATGCCGTGAGATTATTCACATACGCTGTTTTCTATTTTCTTAACTTTTGGATAAAATTCCTTAAATCAAATCCTGAACTACGGTAATTTTGCTTTTATGAACTTAATTAAATCGGTAATATTTTGGTTATTTGTTATTTCTTTTCAGGGAATTTTGGGGCAAAATCATTTTTTTAAAGCCAAAGAATTATTTGATAATCAACAATATAGTTCAGCTTCTTCTTTTTACCAACTTGCTATTTCTACGGAACCTTTAAATGCTTTCCAAAAACAAGAAGCAGAAATTAAAATGGCTTTGTGTGCTTATCAACAACTCCTTGAAGACGCTGAAAATTTACTGTTTCAAAATATACAAAAATACCCTGTTAATCCTTGGAATGCTGATTTACAATTTGCTTATGCTCATCTTTTGTTTTTAAAAAGAGATTTTGATAAACTGCAACCTTTTTTAGAAGATTTAGAAGAAGAAACACTTCCTTATGAACAACAGCAAGAAGTATATTTTATGAAAGGTTATATAGCTTTTCAAAAAAAGAACTACCAAGATGCAGCTCAGAATTTTTCTAAAGTAGAAGAAAATACTTTAAAATCAGACGAAGCCAATTATTATCAAGCCGTAAGTTATTATAAATTAAACCAATATGAAAAGGCATTGCCAATTTTTGAAAAGTTAGAGAAAACCGAAATTTATAAACTAAAAGTTCCTATTTACATTTTATCTAGTTTGTTGGCGATGGAAAGTCCCGAATTATTAAACAAAGGCAAACAATATGTAAATGCAAACCCTGCTCCTGAGCAACAATCCGCTATGGCGGGAATGCTCGGAAAAGCTTATTTTGACAAACAAAACTATGAACAAGCTCTTCCATTTTTAGAAAGAGGTTTGGAATTACAACCCAATGATAGAGGATTAGCTTTCCGTGCAGGGATTTCTGCTCAAAAAACTCAACAACATGAAAAAGCTATCCACTATTTTGAAAAAACTTTTACCATTGATGACACCACCTCTCAATTAAGTGCTTATTATGCGGCTTTTTCCGCTTTAGATTTAAAAAAACAAGACCAAGCCCGTTTATTTTTTAGAAAAGCTTCACAAGGTACTAATGCAGATATTAAAGCGGAAGCTTTATTTCAATATGGAAAAATTTCTTGCCAATTAAGAGAATACAATGAAGCTCTCAATGCCTTGCAGTTTTATTTATCTCAATTCGAAAAACATAAACATGTTGAAGAAGCTAAAGGGTTAATTGGTGAGGCTTTAATGTACAGCGGTCAATTTGCTGAAGCCATTCAATTTTTTGAAAAATCGTTATCAAAAGATAAACGTATTCAAGAATCCTTTCAAAGAACATGTTATTATTTTGGAATTCAATTAGCCGAAAAAAAAGAGTTAGACTCAGCATTAATTTATCTTAAAAAAGCTGTAAACTTAAATATTGATGAAAATTTGACATTAAGTGCAAAATTTTGGGTAGCAGAAACCTACTATCAAGAAGCTAAATACACACAAGCAGAAAAAGCTTATGATGATTTTATAGATACCCATAACTCCACAGAACATCCCAATTATGCTCAAGCCTTAGCAGGTTATGGTTGGTCAGTTTTTCAACGCAAGGATTATAAAGAAGCTATAAACGCTTTTCAAAAATCTTTACAACGCTTAAATCCTAACAAAAATACTGATATGTATGTAGATGTTATATTACGTCTTGGGGATTGTCATTTTGTACTAAAAGAATACGAAAAAGCATCAGAATATTACACCAAAATTATAGACAAACAATTACCTTCTCGCGATTATGCTAATTTTCAGAATGGTTTATGTTCAGCAAGAAAAAGCAAATACACTCAAGCTGTTCAAAACTTTGAACAAGTCATTAAAAATTATCCTAATTCTTCTTTTAGACCTAGAGCATTAGACGAAGCCTCTGAAATTTTAATTGTTTGGTTATCTGATAATAAGAAAGGAGCAGAATATGCCAAAATGTTGATTGAAGACTATCCCAATCATACATTAATTGCCAATGCCTATTTACATTTGGGCATAGCCGCCTATAACTCTAAAGATGAAAAAGCCGCTGAAAAATATTTCAAAACCGTAGTTTTAGAATATGGAAATTACGAAAATCAAGTTACTACTGCCTTAGATGCCTTAACTTCCATTATGGATAGTGATGATTTAGAAAAATTAAGAAAAGAATATCAAACCAAGTTTCCCAATTCTGTAAAAGCATTAGAAGGTTTAACTTTTAATCAAGCTCGTGATAAATATTACGCAGAAGATTACGAAGATGCTATTCAGAAATTAACCTATTATTTAGAAACTTATCCCGTTGGAAAAAACCGTAATGAAGCATTATTGATGCGTGGTGATAGTTATGAAAAACGTAATCAAGATGATTTAGCATTGAAAGACTACCAAGAAGTTTTGAATAGTCAATTGAATCCGTTTACTTCACAAGCCATTAAAAATTCAGCCGCTATTTATCAAAAACAAAAAAAATACCCAGAAGCAGAAAAACTATGGATACAATTGGATAGTATTTCAACCAATTATCAAGACAAAATCAATGCAAAATTTGGTTTGGGTGATATGTATTTAATGCAAGCAAAATACTTAGATGCAAAAAAACTTTATCAAAATCTATTAGAAAGTTCAGAAATTTCAGAATACACTAAAACTCGCGCCAATGTTCAATTAGGAAAAACTTACATAGGTCTCAAAGAATATGACCAAGCCCAAACCGTTTTGAAAAAAGTTTCTTCTGAAATTACAAATGCTCTTGGTGCAGAGTCTCAGTATTTATTAACAGTTTTAGCCTTTGACCAAAAAAATTATGAGGACTGTAGAACTCAAGCATTGGTTTTTAGAGAAAAATTTACAGGTTATAATGATTGGAAAGCCAAGGCTTATTATTTTCTTGCACAAGCCTATTGGCAGAAAAAAGAGCATTTTCAAGCCATTGAAACTTTAAAAAGTTTATTACAAGTTCAAGATGAAACCTTAAAAAATCAGGTTAAAACTTTGTTAGACAAATACCAAAAAGACTATGATGCGATGGAACAAAATAAACCCAAAGCACAAAATACAGAATCTGTAGATACGACAGAGAAAGAAAAGCCACAACCAAAGGTAGAAGTGAAAGAAGTTCCTCGTAATACTCAAAAAGAAACCAGCCCTAATAAGCCCAAAACAGAACAACAAAAACCCAAATCAGAACAAGTTCCTTATAAGCCTAAAAATGAAGTTAAACCTAATACCACTAAAACTGAGCAAGTCCCTAATAAGCCAAAAACTGAAACCAAACCAGCGAATAAAAAATAAAAAATAATTAATTTTCATTTGGGCGTGCCCCTTGCTACGCTGCGGGTCGGGCTACTTCGGGCTTCGCTTTCGCTTCGGCAATCCTTTTTCCACTTTTTTTCAAAAGTGTTAAAAGGCAGTGCTAAACCCTTTGTATCCCTCACGCATACTTTGCAATCAGAATTGCACTTTATCAATACTGGCTAACTCGTTGATAGTTAAATTAAAATTATAGAATTCGTAAATATTTTAGGAGTTTCTGAGAGCTTATTCATTTTTTTAATAAACAATTGGCTTATAAATGATTGGGTAAATTAGTAATAAGCGAAGCCCAAAAATCAATCCCACAAATTAGCTTCTACAACTAATTTTTTGGGATTTAATATTTTGATTCGTTTTTTATCGAAATCAATAATATTGGATTTTTTAAGTTCAGAGAGTAAACGAATTGTAGTTTCTGTAGCTGTTCCTGCTAATTGGGCAATTTCTTCGCGGCTTATATTAACATTTATTGTTTGCCCATCAGAATCATAACCAAAAGTTTCTTTCAATACTATCAAGGACTCTGCAATACGTTCACGAACAGGTTTCAAGGCTAACTCTGCCATTTTGGTTTGAGCTTCTTTTAATTCTTTTGCTAATAATGAAGTGTAAGACATAGCTACTTTGATGTTTTCCTCAATAATTTTAAAGAAAAAATTAGAAGGAATTGTACAAATCTTGCATTCTTCCATAGCAATGGCTGTTGCGGAATATTTGTCTTTACTTAATAATGCTCGGTAACCAATAGTATCTCCATCTTGTGCTAAACGAACAATTTGTTCTTTACCGTCCATGTTTACTAATAGTTTTACTTTTCCATGATTTATGATATATAAAGCATGCGGGTATGCGCCTTCATGAAATAAAATTTGACCCTTTTTATAAATAGAACAAAACTTTTGTTTGTTTAGCTCTAACACTTCTTCGTGTTTAAGCTCACAAAAAATAGAATTTATTCTGGTTTTACAATTTAAACAATCTTCATTTATTGGGTTTTGACGCATATTACTAGGATAAGATTGAAAGTCTTATTTACACACAAATTTATATACAAAAAATTATATTTCCAAAAAAATATGATTTTCGTCATGTTTTTTTATGATAAGAATCATGTTTTTTTATGATGAATATCATAGTTCACCTGAATCTACTAAACTAATTTTGCAATACAAACTTAAAATATATGAGTAGTTTTTTCATATTTATGATTGCGAGTTTTGTCATTTCGTTAGTATTTCTATTGGCATTTATATGGTCAATGAAAGATGGACAATTTGATGACACAACTGCACCTGCTGTAAGAATATTAAATGAAAAATCAGAGCCTTCTGACATAAAAAAACCCTAAATTATTTAAAAAATCATTCAAAAAACCCTAAATGTATTATGAAAACCTTAATTTTAAAAGATTACAAAATAACACTAAAAAAAGTTAAAGTATTATGAGTACGCCCGAAAAATTTAACTATGACAATCGGATTGTCAAGTATTTTGCCTACGCCACGATTTTGTGGGGAGTGGTAGGCATGATTGTGGGTTTATTAGTTGCTTTGCAGTTAATAGATCCGAGTTTTAATTTGGGAAATGCTTATACCACATTTGGTAGAGCACGTCCTATTCATACGAATGCAGTAATTTTTGCTTTTGTGGGGAATGGTATATTTATGGGGGCTTATTACTCGATGCAACGAGTATTAAAGACCCGTATGTTTAGTGATACATTGAGCAGTATTCACTTTTGGGGCTGGCAAAGTATTATTGTAGCTGCAGCCTTGACCCTTGCTTTAGGATATACCACAGGCAAAGAATATGCAGAATTAGAATGGCCTATTGATATTGCTATTACTTTAGTATGGGTAGTTTTTGGAATTAACATGTTTGGTACTATTCTCAAAAGAAGAGAATCGCACATTTATGTTGCTATATGGTTCTATATTGCTTCTTGGGTAACGGTTGCTATGTTACACATTGTTAATTCTTTTGAATTGCCCGTTTCTTTCTTAAAAAGTTATTCATGGTATGCTGGTGTTCAAGATGCCTTAGTGCAATGGTGGTATGGACATAATGCGGTAGCGTTCTTTTTAACTACGCCTTATCTTGGAGTGATGTACTACTTTTTGCCTAAGGCTGCAGAAAGACCCGTTTATTCTTATAGATTATCCATTGTTCACTTTTGGTCATTAATCTTTTTATACATTTGGGCTGGTCCTCACCATTTGTTATACACTGCATTACCAGATTGGGCTCAATCTTTAGGTACTGTATTTTCCGTAATGTTAATTGCGCCATCGTGGGGTGGTATGATGAACGGTTTATTAACGCTTCGTGGTGCTTGGGATAAAGTCCGTGAAGAACCCGTTTTGAAATTCATGGTAGTCGCTGTTACTTGTTATGGTATGGCTACTTTTGAAGGACCTATGCTTTCCTTAAAAAATGTAAATGCTTTTGGGCATTATACTGATTGGATTGTTGCTCACGTTCATGTTGGCGCATTAGGTTGGAACGGCTTCCTTACTTTTGGTATTCTCTATTGGTTATTCCCAAGAATGTGGAAAACAGAATTATATTCTAAAAACTTGGCTAATGTGCATTTCTGGATAGGTACTCTTGGAATTATTGTATATGCTGTTCCTATGTATTTTTCAGGAATTACTCAAACTTTAATGTTACAAGAATTTACAGATGAAGGGGTTTTAAAATATTCATTCCAACAAACTAGAGATGCGGTATGGTCTATGCAATTAGCACGTTCTATAGGGGGGACACTTTATCTTATTGGGGTTTTCATAATGATTTATAATCTATGGAAAACTGTAGCCAAAGGTTCTTTCCAAGATAATGAAGCCGCCGAAGCTATTCCTTATTATACGAAAGGAGCGTTGAATGAAGAACATGATTCTGCCCATAGAAAATTAGAAGCAAGACCTATGCTAATGCTAGGCTTGGCTGCGGTTGCGGTTGCTATTGGTGGTATAGTAGAGTTTGTTCCTGCGTTTTTAGTGAAATCTAACGTTCCTACCATTGCAAGTGTTAAGCCTTATACGCCTTTAGAGTTAGAAGGTAGAGATATTTATTTACGTGAAGGTTGTTATACTTGCCATTCACAAATGGTTCGTCCTTTTAGACATGAAGTCGCAAGATTCGGAGAATATTCTAAAGCGGGGGAATTTGTTTATGACCATCCTTTCCAATGGGGTTCTAAAAGAACAGGTCCTGATTTACATCGTTTAGGTACTCGTTATAATGAGTCTTGGCACTATAAACACATGTATGACCCAACCTCTGTTTCGCCAGGTTCTATTATGCCTAGTTACCCATGGCTCTACGAAAATGATTTAGATGTATCTCAAATTGAATCTAAAATCAAGGCAATGAAAACCTTAGGAGTTCCTTATGAAGATGGTTATGAAAAAGTTGCGTTGCAGGACTTAAAAAATCAAGCGCAACAAATCACTGAAAAACTTCAAAATCAGGATAAAAATATTAAACCTAATGCCAACAAAGAAATTATTGCTTTGATTGCGTATTTGCAACGTTTAGGTACGGATATTCAAAAGAAAGAACAAGTAGCTTCGTCCAATTAAAAACAAAAATAAATATGAAATTTCGCAATTATTTAGAAAGCATTCAAGGAGTAGATATTTATCCTTTAATTGGGCTACTTCTATCCTTTGCAGTGTTTATTGCTATACTCATTTGGGTATGGAAATTAGATAAGAAAGAGGTACAAAACATGAAGACAATTCCTTTAGACCTAAATGAAAATGAAACCTTTAATCAATAAGCGGTTATGAAAAATTTAAAATCTAGTATATTTTTTACAATATTCTTGTTCTTTGCGACGGTTTTATTTGCTCAAGACCCCAAAGCAACAACAGAAACCATAAGTCCTTTTGCTTCTAAATACGTAACCTATTTATTGATTGCAGGGATTATTATGGAAGAAATCGTGATTATCTTTATGGCGGGAATTTTAGTCAAAGCGGCTAAAATTGCCGTAAAGAAAAATACAGCTCAAAAAGTTGCAGCGGTAGGAATGATATTCCTTACTTCTACTTCTTTATTAAGTGCTGAAACGCCTATCGGAATGAGTTATGAATTATTGAATACTATTCTTTTATGGATAGCTGTAATTCTAGCTGTTGTAATACTTGCTATGTTAGGTTTGATTGGCATGTTTGTTTATATGATGGAGCCGCCTAAACCAAAAGTAGAAGGGGAACTAACGGGCTTTGCTGCTTGGTGGGAAAAAGTTAATGCTTTAGTTCCTAAAGATAAAGAAAAAGAATTACTCACTGATCATGATTATGATGGAATCAAAGAGCTTAATAACTTTATGCCCCCTTGGTTACAGGCTTTATTTTGGGGAACTATCATCTGGGCTCCTATTTATTTGTGGTATTATCATGGCGGTGGCCCAGGTAAATTGATGGAAGAAGAGTATTATGCGGAAGTGAAACAAGCCAATGATGAATTAGAAAAAAGAATGGCTCAAAAAGGCGGTGGTGAGATGATTGATGAAAATAACGTAAAATTATCTACTGATGCGGCTGATATTGCAGAAGGAAAATCTTTGTTTATTTCAAAAACTTGTGGTTCTTGCCATGGTGAAAATGCACAAGGTGCAGCGGTGGGTCCTAATCTAATAGATGATTACTGGATACATGGAGGTTCTGTTCAGGATATTTTTAAAACGATTAAATATGGTAAGCCTGATAAAGGTATGCCAACATGGAAAGAAAGCATATCCGGTAAACAGACAATGCAAATTATTAGCTTTATTAAGTCTCAACATGGGAAATCTTACCCCAATGCCAAAGAGCCACAAGGTAAATTGTATCAAGAAGAGGCTACTGAAAACAAAGATGCAAAGTCTGATAGCTTAAAAGCAGAAAAAATATAATTAGAAAGCATAGCTTTAGAAATTGCGTGAGGGATGTGAAGGGCTTGGCACTGCCTTTGGCTGCAAAATATGAGCAGCCAAAGGATTGCTGAAACGAAGTGAAACCCGAAGCAGCCCGACCCCCGAAGCTTAAGCAAGGGGGGCACGCCCAAAAAATCAAATTTCACTAAAAAAATTATTGCCCAATTAACTTTAAAAAAAATTTAAGTCTTATGAATGCGTCAGATAGTTTTAGAGACCGTTCAAGTTTAGTAAAAGAAGATGGTAAACGTAAATGGATTTATGCCTTACAACCATTTGGAAAATATTATAATTATAGAACCCTGCTTACGGTTTTCTATTTGATTATACTTTTTGGTTTACCTTTTTTGGAATGGAATGGTAATCCTTTGTTTTTGTTAGACATTCCGCATAGAAAAATTATTTTGTTTGGAATTGTATTTACGCCGAATGATTTCTTTTTATTAATGTTATCTGCGGTATCGTTTTTGGTATTTATTGTTTTGTTTACGGTGGTTTTTGGTCGGATTTTCTGTGGCTGGGTATGTCCTCAAACGATATTTATGGAGATGATTTTTCGTAGAATTGAGTATTGGATAGAAGGAACACCAGAAGCTCAAAAACGTTTGAATAATGCTCCTTGGAATGCAGAAAAATATATGAAAAAAATTGGTAAACATGCAATATTCTGGGGGCTTTCTTTTATTATAGCGAATATTTTTTTGGCTTATATTATCGGTGTAAAAGAACTTTGGAGAATTATCACGGAGCCTGTTTCTCAACATATTGTAGGTTTTAGTTTGATAGTAATTTTTACGACGGTATTTTATTCGGTTTTTGCTTTTTTACGAGAAATGGCTTGTGTAGTGGTTTGCCCTTATGGTAGATTACAGAGTGTTTTGTTGGATAAGAACTCTATTGTTGTTGCTTATGATTATGTTAGAGGTGAGCCGCGCGGCAAAAAGAAAAAAAATGAAGAGACACCAAAAGGTGATTGTATTGACTGTGGTTTGTGTGTGCGTGTATGCCCAACAGGTATTGACATAAGAAATGGTACGCAAATGGAATGTGTGAATTGTACGGCTTGTATAGATGCTTGTGATAGCATTATGGAAAAAATTCAAAAACCTAAAGGTCTCATTCGTTATGCTTCTGAAGAATCTTTAAAAGGAAACCAAAAATCTTTAATTACTCCAAGAGTGATTTTTTATTCTGTTTTTTTAGCGATATTAGTTTCCGTAACCAGCTATTTAATGTTTTCTAAGTCGGATATAGATGTTCTCGTGATGCGTTCTCAAGGACAATTGTATCAAGAACAGCCGAACAATAAGATTTCTAATCTATATACCCTAAAAGTTCAAAATAAATTAGATAAACAACGAGTATTAAGTTATGAAATTGAAGGTAAAAATGCAGAAATTCAATGGGTCAATGGTAAAATAGATACATTACAGGCTGGTCAAGAAAGTTCAAAAGTTTTATTTGTACTGATTGATAAAAATGAAGTTACACAAGCAAAAAATCAAATTGAATTGGTGGTAAAAGAAAATCATCAAGTGATAAAAAGAGTAAAAACACAGTTTTTTGGACCATTTTAAAATTGAAAAATAATGAGTTGGAAATATATCATAGGTTTGTTGTACGGCGGTTTTGTATTAATGATTTTATCTATTGTTGCTTTGGCTTATACGGGTAAAGTGGAAATGGTAGATAAGAATTATTATCAAAAAGAATTAAATTTTCAAAAGACATTAGATGCACAAAATCGTGGTTTGAGATATCAAAATGCTTTTAGTATCAAGCAAACTTCAAAAGAAATAATTATAGAATATCCAGAACATTTACAAGGGGAGTATGTTACAGTGAGTGGTTATTGCATATCGGATGCGAGTAAAGATTTTGGTGCATTATTGCAAATGCCCATTGAAAAATGTAATTTAAGAAAAGGTCCTTATAAAATTACAATACATTGGGGGCAAGAGCCATTAGACACTTTGGTAGAATTATCGGCTTTTATAGAATAAGGGTCATGGAATGGTATGAAATAAGTTCTGCTGCAGCGTTGGGATTATTAGGGAGTTTGCATTGTGTGGGTATGTGCGGACCGATAGTTCTGTGGTTACCTAAACCTTTTCAATATTTTACTTTGTATGGTTTAGGCAAAACGATTACTTATGGAATGATGGGCTTTTTATTAGGCTGGATAGGATTTAGTGTGAAATGGGCAGGCTTTCAGCAATATTTTTCATTGATATTAGGAATTCTTATCATGTTTGTGTTTTTGGGGTATCATCTAAAGATGCCTAATGTTTGGAAGGAGGTGGTTCAAAGTCGGTTAAAAGTTACTATGACAAAAGTAAATCCTTTTTGGGTAGGCTTTTGGTCTGGATTTTTGCCTTGTGGTCTGGTTTATACAGCCTTAACAGCCGCTTTGATTGTCGGTTCTCCCACCTCCTCTTCCTTATTTATGATGATCTTTGGGATTGCTACTTTGCCTGCTCTGCTTTTGTTACATCAGTTTTCACATAAAGTAAAATCAGTTTTCGCTAAGTACAGCAATAGAATACAGTCTTTTGCTCTTCTTTTTATGGCTACTTTGTTGATTATTAGGGGGTTGAATTTAGGAATACCTTATTTAAGCCCGAAACAAATGGAAAATGGAAAAATGGGGGCTTGTTGTGCAAAAAAGAAAATTTAAAATTTTATGAAAACTATTAACGTTCAAGAGGCTTGTTATCATTGTGGTGCTGATATTACAATTAACCGTGTTTTACACGAAGACGGGCATGTGTTCTGTTGTGAAGGTTGTAAAAATGTTTATGAAATATTAAGTCAAAATGAACTAAGTTGTTATTATGATTTATCAGAAAAACCAGGACAAACACAATCTACAAAACTACAGCAGAACCGTTGGGACGCTTTAGAGGAACCTTCTATTAGGAGTAAATTTGTTACTTTTAGTGATGGTACAAAAACTCAAGTAGAATTTTATGTCCCTCAAATGCACTGTAAATCTTGTATTTACTTGTTAGAAAATTTACAAAAGCTCAATTCTCATGTTTATCATTCACAAGTAGATTTTTTGCGTCAACGTGTAAAAATACAGTTTAATGAGAAGGAGTTGAAATTGAAGGAGTTGGTAGCGTTAATGGCTAAAATTGGCTACGAGCCATACTGGAGCATGGAAACGTTACAAGAAAGCCAGAAGCAACAAGATAGAGAAGCATGGCTCAAAACAGGTATTGCGGGAATTGCTTTTGGAATTATTATGATGTTAAGCCTTCCTGAGTATTTAGCGTGGAACGAAGAACTTTATGAGCCGGGGTTAGAAAATTTGTTTCGTTATTTATCTTTATTTTTTGGGACTATTACTTTTTGGTATTCTGCATCGGAAATTTATCAGTCTGCATGGAAAGGTTTTTTGAATCGTTATGTGCATATAGATGCCCCTATTTTTTTGTCGTTAATAGTTACTTATAGTCGTAGCTTGTATGAAATTTTAAGTGGAACGGGTGCAGGATACTTGGATTCTATGTCTGGAATTATCTTTTTGTTGCTTTTAGGAAGACGTTTCCAAGCCATACAAAAAACTAAAATTGCATTTGATAAATCCTATTTAAGTTTTTTTCCATTAGCTGTACGAGTAAAGGAAGAGGAAAAATTTCATTTTCAGGAGGTTAATGAATTAAAAGTAGGTCAAATTTTGGTTATAGGAAATGAAGAAGTTGTTCCTGCGGATAGTGTTTTATTAAAAGGTCAAGCCAATATAGATTATCATTTTGTTACAGGCGAATCGCAGTTGCAAGAGGTCAAAGTAGGCGAAACGATTTATGCAGGCGGGAAACAAATAGGCTCTAATATTGAAGTGGGTATATTAAAAACAGTATCAGAAAGTTATTTGGTAAGTTTATGGAATCATTCTGATTTTCAGAAAGATAAAATCAACCTAACGGGCTTTACTCAAACGGCAGGGCGTTATTTTGGGGTAGGAATATTAACGGTAGCGATTTTATCATCAATCTTTTGGTTTTTTTATGACCCCAGTCAAATATGGAATGTATTTACAGCTTGTTTAATTGTGGCTTGCCCCTGTGCTTTGTTATTGGCTTCAACGTTTACTTACGGATTTGCCAAAAATGAACTTGCTCAAAAAGGTTTATTCTTAAAAAATGGCTTAGATATAGAAACTTTAGCCGAAGTAGATACGATTGTTTTTGATAAAACAGGGACTTTGACTCATCCTAATCATGCAAAAATTTCATTTCAATATGTTAATAATCATTTTTCAGAATCAGAAATTCGGTTTATAACTGCCTCTATAACAGGTTCTTCTCAACATCCTTTAAGTAAAGCAATATTTCAATGGGCTAATCATGAGTATCAAGAACCTACTTGGTTTGAAGAACTCCCCGGAAAAGGTGTGCAAGCAAAAGTTCAAGAACATTTCGTACAATTAGGTAATGAAACTTGGTTAGAAGCCCCTGAAAAAGGACTATGGCTCAAAATAGATGGGCATTTTGTCGGGAAATTTGAATATGAACTTCCTCCTATGGAAGGCATTGATTCTATGTTGTTAGAATTAAAGGGTTATGAAAAATGGATTTTATCGGGTGATAAAAATGCTAATAAACAGTTATGGAAAACTTGGATTCCGCAAAATCAACAAGTTTATGGGGTAAGTCCTATAGAAAAATTAGAAAAAATTGAAGAATTACAAAAACAAGGAAAAAAAGTACTGTTTATTGGGGACGGATTAAATGATTCTGGGGCTTTAAAAAAAGCGGATATAAGTATTGCAGTAGCCTCTCAAAATACTTTGTTTACGCCTGAAGCCGATGCATTAATTCGTTTACAAAACTTATATAAACTAAAAAATTTAATTGATTATGCAAAATATGCTAAAAAATCGTTGAAAAAAATCTTTGGATTTTCATTATTTTACAATGCAATTGGAATTAGTTTGAGCGTAAGTGCTTTGTTACATCCCTTATTTGCAGCAGCATTAATGATGTTAAGTTCATTCAGTATTATAGGCTTAGCAAGAATATTAACCAAAACTAAAACATAACTTCATAGTTATATTGGGCGCAATTTGTATAGGGAAGGTATAAATAAAGACCTTCCCTTTTTTATACTGTGCGAAGAAAATATGCCAATTTGACTCCAATTTTCTATTATAAAAATAAATTCATTCATTTTATTCCGCAATAGAACTTCAGTTATTAATAACAAAAACCAATTTATAAATTGGGATTTTAGTTTTTACACTTTGATTTTTAAGAAAGGATTTTCTAAATCCATTGTTTTATGCTAATTTTGTGGCATGGATTTTTTGATAGAGTGGTATCATTTTTTTAAGGATTTAATCAATCCTGAAATATTAGCGAAAGGTGGTTTAATTACATTAGTTTTAGTGATTTTTGCGGAAACGGGTTTAATGGTTGGATTTTTCTTACCTGGTGATTCTTTATTATTTACAGCAGGTTTGTTGTGTTCTTCTGGAGTTTTAGAGGTTAGCTTTCCAGTTTTATTGATTAGTTTAATTATTTCTGCTATTCTTGGGGACCAAACCGGTTATTATATAGGAAGACAAATGGGGGACAAACTTTTCACAAGAGAGGAATCTTGGTTTTTTAAGCCTAGATATGTACAAAAAACTAAAGAATTTTACGACAGACATGGTGGTAAAGCCATAGTTTTAGGTCGTTTTGTACCTATTGTAAGAACTTTTGCGCCCATGATTGCAGGAGTAGCAAAATTAGAATACAAAACTTTTGTTTTGTATAATGTATCAGGAGGTATTATTTGGATAACCAGCATGTTAACCGCTGGTTATTTGTTAGTTCAATGGATTCCCGAAATTAAAGATTATATTCATTTGGTGATTTTGCTTATCATTATCCTTTCTGTGATACCCATCATTACGACTTATATTTCTGAAAGAAAATTAGCTCAACAACAAAAAAAAATCTAAAATAACGCATGAAAAAATATATTTTCTTAGTATTCTTATATTCATCACTTCTTGCTCAAAAAAAGAATATTACTTTGTCAGATATTTGGATTGAATATAAATTTTATCCAGCAACTGTTGAACAATTTCGCTGGATGAAAGATGATAAATTTTATACTGGTCTTTCTGGTGGAAATAAATTATTCAAATACAATGTTTTAGATAAAAGTTTCAAGGAAACTCTTTTAGAGGCTTCTAACTTTAAAGACCCTTTTCCTCAAAAAATCCAAGATTATGAATTTTCTAATGATGAAAGTTTTTTATTACTCAAAAGCAAAGTTGCCCCTATTTACAGGCATTCTTCAAAAGAAGTTTCCACCATTTTAGATTTAAAAACCAAAAATTTTATTAATATATATGATGGGAAACAAGTTTCTCATGCTACTTTATCTCCAAACAACCAAAAAGTTGCTTTTGTTTATGAAAATAACTTATTTGTTCAAGATATTAATTCAAAGGAAATTACAAGAATCACAAAAGACGGAGAAAAAAATAAAATCATATATGGTTTTTGTGATTGGGTTTATGAAGAAGAATTTAGCTTTACAAAAGCATTTGAATGGTCTCCAGATGGAAAAAAAATAGCTTTTTATCGTTTTGATGAAAGCCAAGTACCTGAATTTTCTATGGAGATTTATGGAGAATTGTACCCAAAACAAGAACGTTTTAAATATCCAAAAGCTGGTGAAAAAAACTCTGAAATTTCTATTTATGTTTATGATTTAGAATCAAAATCATTAACTCCCATGGATTTAGGTTCTGAAAAAGATATTTATATACCTCGCATTCGTTGGACCAATACCTCTGAACAATTAGCTGTTCTTAGAATGAATCGTTTACAAAATTCTGTTGATGTGCTTTTGTGTAATACTGGAGATGGCTCACATAAAATAATTTTATCGGAAAAATCAGATACTTACATAGAAGTAACCGATTATTTATTATTCTTTTTAGAAAATGGAAAAGAGTTTTTATGGACTTCAGAAAAAGACGGGTTTAATCACATTTATCACTACGATTTAAATGGTAAATTGGTTCGTCAAATTACTTCAGGAAATTTTGAGGTGCAAGAAATCTTAGGAGTAGATAACAAAAAACAAATGATTTACTATTTGTCTTCTGAAGTTTCTCCTTTGGAAAAGCATTTTTATCAAATAGGTTTCAATGGAAAAAACAAAAAAAGATTAAGTAATGAACCCGGAAATCATAGCATTACAATATCATCATCTTTTAATTATTACATTGATACTTATAGCCAAATGGGCATTCCCCCTTCCACAAAATTAATGACTATTGATGGTAAATTAGTAAAAGAAATTGAAACAAATAAGGATTTAAAAGAACGTTTAGAAACTTATGAAATTAGTAAACCAGAATTTTTTAAGTTTAAAACTTCTGAAGGGGTAGAGTTAAATGGTTGGATGATTAAACCTTTAAATTTTGATGAAAACAAAAAATACCCTGTATTAATGTATTGTTATGGAGGTCCTGGACATCAAACAGTTATTAATAAATATAGTGGAACAGACTTTTTCTGGTATCAAATGTTAGCTTCTCAAGGTTATATAATTGTTTCTATAGATAACAGAGGAACCGGAGGTAGAGGTGCGGCATTTAAGAAAGCAACTTATAAACAGCTAGGAAAATTAGAATGTATAGATCAAATAGAAGGAGCCAAATACTTAGGTTCTCTAAAATATGTAGATAAAACAAGAATAGGAATTTGGGGGTGGTCATTTGGTGGTTATTTAACAAGCTTATGTTTAACTAAAGGAAATGAGTATTTTAAAGCAGGAATTGCTGTTGCTCCTGTTACCAATTGGAGGTATTATGATACCATTTATACTGAAAGATATTTACAAAGACCACAAGACAATCCCAGTGGATATGATGAAAATTCACCTATTAATTTTGCAGATAAATTAAAAGGGAATTATTTATTAGTTCATGGTACAGCTGATGACAATGTACATTTTCAAAATGCAATGGAAATGGTAGATGCATTAGTAAAAAACAATAAACAATTTGAGCAATTCTTTTATCCTAATAAAAATCATGGGATATATGGAGGAGTTACTAGATATCACTTATATACCAAATTAACAAAATTTATTTTAGGTAATATATAAGAAATGTCAAAAAAATGTGGGAAATTCATAAATAATTGGTTTATAAGTATTTAAATTAAAAATGATTAAGTAGCTAGAAAAAAGTCGTAAATTTTTTATGAATGTATTTGAAAATAAAATAAAGATAGCATATATTTGCACGAAACTAAAAAAAAACTGATTGGGCAATGATTTTAAATAATAATGATAGTTCCCGAATAAGTGGTCCACTACAATTCAGCTATCCATGCTTTATAGATATGTTATCCAACAATCTTATCTTCATGTATAGAGGTGTTGTAACTTCTGATTTGGTCACTCATATTCTTCAAATCATGGAAGAAAGATTAGAGGAAGATAAGGCAAGCAAAAAAACTTCCAAAAAAGTTTTCAATGTGATGGTTGAATGCCTAAGAAATGTATATTCAGATGAAATGTCTCAAGAAATATCTGAATTAGAATCTACTGCTATTTTATTAGTAAAATCAGAAGAAGATGGTTATTTAGTTTCCACAGGGAATTATTTAAAAAATTCTGAGGTAGAAATACTAAAGAATAGATTAGATAAAATCAACCAAATGGATGGAGAGAAATTAAAAGTTTATTATCAAGAGCTTTTAACCAATCCTGTAACAGAAAGAGGATTATCTAGTTTGGGAATGATAGATATAGCAAGAAAATCAAAACAAAGAATTGCCTATCAATTTCAAACTGTAAATGAATTTTTTACATTTTTTACATTAGAAGCCAAAGTAATTAGAAGATAATATTAAATATTTTAGCTATGCTAAAACCGCTGAAAATAGAACCGACACACAAAACACCAAGGGTATATTTAGAACCCGAGACAAACACCTTTGAATTAGGTGGTAGATCTATTCCCGAAGACTCTGTGGGTTTTTATAAACCTATATTAGAGTGGATAGATGCTTATTCAGAAAGCCCTAATCCCAAAACAGAGTTTAAATTTGAATTGGAGTATTTTAATACAAGTTCATCCAAAAATATATTGGAGTTATTAAAAAAGTTAGAAGGAATTTTCAATAAAGGTAATGAAGTTCATATTACTTGGTATTATGATGAAGATGATGAAGATATGGAAGAAACCGGTGAAGACTACAAAGCTTTATTGCAAGTTCCGTTAGAATTGGTTATGAAAGCTCACTATTAATCTTAAAGAATTAGTTGATTATGACATACAGTTATTTTAAAAATATGCAGGTAAACAATGTAATATTTGTTTACCAAGGTGAAGTAACAGCAGACCTAGTTTCTTCAGTTCTTCAAATGATGGAAAATAAACTTGATGGAGACGGAGAAGACAAAAAAGTCAAGAAGAAAGTTTTTAATGTGATGGTTGAGTGCCTTCAGAATGTATATCATCACCTTGATGCTTTAGAATCATCTAATGTGAGCGGTAAAATTAACGATAAAAGAGCTCTTTTAATGATTGGTAAAGAGGATACTGATTATTACGTTATTACTGGTAACTATATCCTAAATGATAGAGTAAATATTGTTAAAGAAAAACTTGAGCGTGTTAATAAATGCGATAAAGAAGAACTTAAAAAACTTTATCAGGAAATTCTATCTAATGAAGAAATGTCTGATAAAGGTACTGCTGGTCTTGGCATGATTGATATTGCAAGAAAGTCCGGTCAAAAATTAGGTTTTGACTTCCATTACGTTGATGAAGTTTATTCTTTTTTTAGTTTAGAGGCAAAAGTTTCAAGAGTACAGGCTTAATTTGTAAAAGAAAATGAGAAATTTAATTATAGAACCAACAACGAAAACTCCTAAAATCATATTAAACGCTGATGTAAACGTTTTTGAAATCTCCGGTAGGTCTATCCCTGAAGACTCTGTTGGATTTTACAGAAAAGTTATTGATTGGATTGATGATTATTCTAAAAATCCTAATCCAAAAACCAATTTTAAATTTCAATTAGAATACTTTAATACTAGTTCTTCTAAATGTCTTTTAGATGTTTTTAGAAGATTAGAAAAAATGTATAAAAGTGGCAACCAAATTGAAATTACTTGGTGTTATGATGCAGATGATGAAGATATGAAAGAGACCGGTGAAGATTATAAAGCACTTCTTGAAGTTCCTTTTGATTTAGTTTCTATTTAATTCTTTAAGGTTTCATAGATAAAATATTTATATAGAATTTTCATGCAGTTAAGTTTACTTAACTGCATTTTTTTTGATCTTTATCTTTTTTAGGAGATTTCAATTTTTTTTGAAAATATATATTTTTTTTCATTTGGTATTTTCAAAAAAAATTCAAGCTAGGAATTTATTTTTTTTAAATTTTGTTTGTTAATTATAAAAGTTTTATTTTTGTAGTGTTTTCAAAAATTATTGAAAGTATATGAGTCATACAGTCATTAACAAAAAATTAACAAAAGGAGGTGCCTTTTTAATTCAAGACACACTTCCAGAGAATGTTTTTATTCCAGAAGAATTTGCGGAAGAGCAACTTCAATTAGCAAAAATGTGTGAAGATTTTATCAATGCAGAGATTTACCCTCACCTTGAAAAAATCGATAAAATGGAAGGAAATATTATGGTAAGCCTTTTAGAAAAATCTGCAGATTTAGGGATGTTAGGTTTATCTATTCCAGAAGAATATGGTGGATATGGTATGGATTTTACTACCAATATGTTAACTTCTGAAGTATTAGGAGCTAGTCATTCTTTTGCTGTAGCATTAATGGCTCATACAGGTATTGGTACTCTTCCCATTTTATATTTTGGTAATGAAGAACAAAAGAAAAAATATTTGCCGGGTTTAGCTACTGGAAAATTAAAAGCTTCTTATTGCTTAACAGAACCTGGATCTGGTTCTGATGCACTTGGTGCAAAAACCAAAGCTGTTCTTTCAGAAGATGGCAAACATTACATTATTACAGGTCAAAAAATGTGGATTACTAATGCTGGTTTTGCTGATGTATTCATAGTTTTTGCAAAAATTGATGGAGACAAATTTACTGGTTTTATTTTAGAGCGTTCAATGCCCGGAATTTCTTTTGGTGAAGAAGAAAAGAAAATGGGTATTAAAGGTTCTTCAACAAGACAAGTTTTCTTCAATGAAGTGAAAGTTCCTGTTGAAAATGTATTAGGTGAGATAGGTAAAGGGCACAAAATTGCATTTAATATCTTAAATATTGGTAGAATTAAATTAGCTGCTGCTACTCTTGGTGCTTCTAAAAAGTGCTCATCAACTGCTATTCAATATGCAATTGAAAGACATCAGTTCAATAAACCTATTTCTTCTTTTGGTGCTATTAAACATAAATTAGCAGAACAAATTATTCGTATTTATACCCTAGAATCTGCTACTTATAGAGCAACTAATGATATTTCTGAAACGGAGAAACTCAATTTATCTAATGGAATGTCGTTTAATGATGCTTTATTAGGTGCCGCAGAAGAGTATTCCATAGAATGTGCGATGTTAAAAGTAGCTGGCTCCGAAGCCTTAGACTATGTTGTTGATGAGGGAGTTCAAATTTATGGAGGTATGGGCTTCTCTGCTGAAGCTCCTATGGATAGAGCTTATCGTGATGCTCGTATTAATAGAATTTTTGAAGGTACTAATGAAATTAATCGTATGCTAACTGTGGATATGATTATGAAAAAAGCTTTGAAAGGTCAATTAGATTTATTAGGACCTGCGATGGGTGTTCAAAAGGAATTAATGTCTATTCCTGATTTCAATGAAGGAAGAGGAGGTGGATTTTTAGAATATGAAAAATTCATGATTAAAAACTTTAAGAAAGCCATTTTAATGACAGCAGGCGCAGCAGCTCAAAAATTAATGCAAAAATTAGCTCATGAACAAGAAATTTTAATGTACATCGCTGATATGTGTATTTGGACGTACTTAGCAGAATCTACTTTAATACGTGTAGAAAAATTAGCTCAAATGAAAGGACAAGATGCTGTTGAGTTACATTTAGCTGTGCTTCAAACTTATATTCATGATGTTGCTGATTTCATTGGATTAGCAGGCAAAAATGCTATCTGTTCTTTTGCAACAGGTGATGAATTAAAAATGATGTTGTTAGGTATTAAGCGTTTTACAAAACATGATCCTATCAATACAAAAGAATTAAGAAGAAAAATTGCTGATGCAGCCATTCAAAAAGGTGCATATCTTTTTACATAAATAAACTCCAATTTTTGAAAAAAGCTGTCTTTAATTAGGCAGCTTTTTTTACTTTTTATAACCAATAGGGTTGGATTATTCTTTAAGTCTTCCAACCAGAATTTTTCCGTCAAAAACACAACCAATTAAAACTTGATTTTTTAAAGGAGCTGCAACACTTGCTGCAGATATTTTTGAATACTCCAAAGGAATATTCGTAATTACATAGTTTTTTGAGGCTGGATTTTCAATTTTATAAATTTTACTTGGGGATTGAATCGTGCTGTCTTTCAAATGTTTAATAAATTTTCCAAAATGTAAATGAGTGGCTGTCCATAAATTTTGATTTTCATCTATTTCTAAATTATCAGGAGCTGAGTCTAGTTTAATGTGATATTGTTTTTTTCCTTCAATATTAAACACTTCAATTCTTCGTTTGTAAATAGCACTTATCAAAATCCTATTATCTATTTTGATGACACCATTAGGGTAATTCATTTTACACAAAATTTGGCTTTTACCATTTTCATAAAAAATTACTTTATCGGATTTCAAACGAAATAAAAAGTTGAATAACAAATAAAAAATGGAACGACCATTTGGGTCATTGGTAATAATAAAAGTATCTTGATTAATGACATGCAAATCATTAGGGGAAATAAAATGTTTATTTTCAAGGGTTTTAAGATGAGTTAAAGTATTTTTATTGGGTTCAAATTGAAAAACTTCGATGGTTGTATATTTCTTTTTTCTATGATTGATAACATATAGTTGTTGATGATTGGATAGGTAGTCAATACCGTGAGGGTGAAATGGAAAAGGAAGTTCTGAGTGTAAATTCATAATTTGGTTGTTATAAAAACCTAGAATTTTACCATTTTGGTTATGCAATGAGGAATTTTTTCTACGTTCATCGCAGGAAATAAATGCAATGTTATTTTGGTGATTCCAAGTGATGTCTTCTGTACCGGGAAAAGTGGGTAAAGGTTGCCATTCATAATTTTGAGCAAAGGAAAAGGAAAAAAAAATAAAAATAAAAATAGAAACGTAGTTTTTAAGAAGCGTGAGGGATGCGAAGGGCTTGGCACTGCCTTTTAACTCTTTTGAAAAAAGAGGAAAAAGGATTGCTGAAACGAAGTGTAACCCGAAGCCAGCCCGACCCTGAGCTTTTGGCGAAGGGGCACGCCCTAAAAAATATTTTATTCTGTCCATAATTCAGAATCTTCTTCAATAATAGGAATACACTGAAAATCATTAATCAGTGTTTGAAAGTATCTATCAGAATTTTCTAAGATTTCTTTCCATTTTAAAGTACCTATTTCAGGAGTGAAATCTTGATCATAAATTAAATTGGCTAGAATAATTTCTTGATTTTTTAAGCTAAACCAAGCGTGTTTTAATTGATTATTTTCTTTGAGTAGAAATTCATATACATTTCCAATATTTTGTTTAGGAAGGCGGCACAAAACTGCATCCATAGTAATAAAAAATGTTTGAGTTACATAAGTAACAAAAATTTTGTATCCATTTTTTTTGATTTCCCAAAAATTTGGGCTTTTTCTTGCAATTTTTATATTGATATTTAAGACTTGAAGAACTTTTTCAATTTCTAAGGACATACCAGAAGCTTCATAAAAAGCATTTTCTTTAAGAGGCCAATCTATTTTGGCTCCACAAGAAGGGCAGTATTCAGGGTTGTCTTTATCAATAGTATCTTCAGAAATCAGAGTTTCGCAGCTATGACATTTTAATATAAAACTACCAAAGTGATTTTGGTATTCATTCAAGTCTTCTAATAAATAACGAATGGGTATGGCAAATCCCAAATTATCGCCCCCCTTAATGGCAGCACAGTTAACTCCAACGATATTACCATCAAAGTCTAATAAGGGTCCACCAGAATTCCCAGGATTGATTGCAGCATCAATTTGAATATAATAAATTTGGTTTTGAAGTCTTTCTGCTTTGGAAACTATCCCTTGGGTTGCAGTAAAATTGAGACCGTAAGGATGCCCAATAGCAACTACAGTTTCTCCGTCTTTAATTTTTTTATCAGAAATTAGTACTTCAGGAAAGTCAATATTTAAAGGAGGTTCAACAAAAGCTAAATCATATTTAGGGTCCATAAAAAGTACTCTCGCAGTGGTATCTTGAAATAGTTTTCCGCTGATAACAACTTCGCTATTTCCATCTACTACATGATGATTAGTAACAATTACTTGGTTTTTTTTGAGGAAGAACCCTGTTCCACTACCTTTTGGTGTAGAAATTTGAATGATAATAGGTTGAAATAAGTTAATTAGCTCTTGTGTTGTCATGACTTGCTTTTGTAAGAATTAAAATCGCATTGTATGAGTTCTTTGGTAAAGCTAATAGAAAAAGCTAATAAATTATCAAAAACTAAATTTTCAAAACGAAATTGGAATTTAGGATAATTAATTTTATGCTGTTGATTGATTGTTTGAATGATATTTTGAATTTGTATTTGATTAAAATTACTCGTGGTTTCACTACCAAAAATTCCTAAAAATTTTGATTTGATTTTGAATTTTTGTTCTTTTGAGTATAAATTATAGGGGTAATCAAGATTTTTAGCGGTTTCTGAATTTAAAATTGCAATTAGAAGTTCAAAGAGGTCTTCTAGAATAGAAGGAATTTTATAGTTAAAAGTATTATATAAAATACCATACTCAAAACACTCTAATGCTATATCGGGGTAGTTATTGTCTTGGTACCAAACATAATTTTCTAAGGCTTTTCCAAAATGACTAATGATACCATCAATTTTTGAATTGTTGGTGATAGAAAACGAATAGGGAGATTCTGTAAATAGGTATTGTTTAGGGAAGTTTTGAAGTTTGTTTTGAATAAAATTGAAGGTCTCAATCATTTTTTTATTTTTTTCTTCAGTGGTAAGGTTATCCTCCATAAAAAAATCATTATTAATTTTTTCAATGGACATTTGCAAAGGTCCTGTAGGAGTTAAAAAATAATCTATACGATAAGCTAAATTGAGCAACAAATAAGAGGCACCACCTGTAATAGCTTTTGAACTAATTTCATTTGCACGGTTAATGGTTTTGGTTATCCATTCATTTAATAAGTTCCATTTTGTTTCTAAAATTTTAGCATTAGAAAAGGTATCAAAATTCTTTAAAATTTCTACGCCTTCTAATTTGTCTCCTTTGGATTTATCGTATAAAATACCATTGATGACTTTGTCTCCATGTAAGGCAACTTCTTGAATTAAGTTATAAATAAGGTAGGGATTGTACTCAATGGAAGTAATAAAGCCTTTTAAAATTAATTGGTTATTCTCTAAAACAAAACGAGAATAGTTGAGGTCATAATTTAAAGATAGAATTTTACGTAATAAAGGGAGAGGTTTTTGATTTAAATTCGCAATGGGTAAAAAAATGCTTAAACTTTCTAAGTTGAAAACTCCTTCAACTTTAAGTTGGTTATGAAAAATAGAGAAGTTTATACTTTCATTTTGGATTTGATATTGGACATTGGGTTGTTCTGGATTTTGAATATAGTTTAATAAGTGTTGAAAGCCTAATAGAAATTTTTTTTCTTCAAAATAATCAAAAGCAGTATTCCATTC